>CAITNA010000197.1 GCA_903893675.1 uncultured Micrococcales bacterium | reverse complement strand
GCGCTCATACACGGCAACTGTGTGACCCGCGCGGGTTAGTTGCTGCGCGGCTGCAAGCCCCGCTGGGCCTGAGCCAACGATTGCCACGGTCTTGGCGGTCAAGCGCTCTGGTGCGTGTGGAACCACCCAGTCGCTGTCGAAGGCGCGGTCGATGATCGAAACCTCAACCTCTTTGATGGTTACAGCTGGTTGATTGATGCCGAGTACGCACGAAGACTCGCAAGGCGCTGGGCACAGACGACCGGTGAACTCCGGGAAGTTGTTTGTGCGGTGCAGGCGCTCGATGGCGTCCTTGCCCTGATCGCGCCAGGTGAGGTCGTTCCACTCAGGAATCAGGTTGCCGAGCGGACAGCCCTGGTGACAGAACGCGATGCCACAGTCCATGCAGCGACCGGCCTGCTGCTTGACCACAGCTGGGTCGCGCTTCTCGTAGACCTCTTTCCAGTCACGAATGCGAATCTCAACCGGGCGACGCTCGGCGGTTTCACGTTCGGTGACTTTGAGGAATCCGCGTGGATCAGCCATTGGTGACCTCCAGAATCTGCTTCCAGACAACATCCGAGTCAGGGTGGATGCCCTCGGCACTCGCCTGCTCGCGAATCTTCAGCACGGCTGCATAGTCGCTTGGCAGAACGCGAGTGAAGTGCTTCAGCTCTGCGTCGAATTTTTCTAGGATGCGCGCGGCAACTCTTGAGCCGGTCTCGCCCTGGTGTGCCTCGAGCAGTCCCTTCAGAATCTCGGCGTCGTGTGCCTCGAGCTCGCCGATGTGCAGTTCTGAGCCAACCAATGCCTCGCGGTTGATGTGGTCAGCGCGCAACTTGTAAACGTATGCAACGCCACCGCTCATGCCGGCACCTAGGTTGCGACCCGCAGCGCCAAGGATGACCGCGCAGCCACCGGTCATGTATTCGAGTGCGTGATCTCCCACGCCCTCGACGACTGCAGTGACACCCGAGTTTCGAACCAGGAAGCGCTCGCCAACGATTCCGCTGATGAACATTGCTCCGCTGGTTGCGCCATAGCCGATGACGTTTCCGGCGATGATGTTCTCTTCAGGTGCGAATGCCGACTGTGAGTTCGGCCGAACCACGATGATGCCGCCAGAAAGGCCCTTGCCGACATAGTCGTTGCTGTCGCCCTCAAGGGTCAGCTTGATTCCCTTAGGCACGAACGCGCCGAACGACTGACCGGCAGAACCGTGCAGCTTGATGTCGATGGTGCCATCTGGCAAACCGGCAGCGCCGAAGCGCTTGGTCAGTTCGTTGCCCAGCATGGTGCCGACCGCTTGGTCGACGTTGGTGATCTGCAGATCTACCTTCGCTGGCTGACCTGAAGCCAGTGCATCGCTGAGAGCCGCGATCAGCTTGTGGTCGAAGTGCTTCTCGAGCTCGTGGTCTTGCGAGGTGGCGCGCTTGCGCGATGCATCTGCCGAGACCTTTGGTGCGGCCAAGATTGGGCTGAGGTCGAGACCATCTGCCTTCCAGTGGTGAATCGCACGGTTCATGTCGAGGAATTCGCTGTGGCCGATTGCCTCATCCAAGCTTCTGAAACCGAGAGCAGCAAGGTATTCGCGAACCTCTTGCGCGAGGAACTCGAAGAAGTTCACGACGAACTCTGGCTTGCCGGTAAAGCGCGAACGCAGGGTTGGGTTCTGGGTTGCAACGCCAACCGGGCAGGTGTCGAGGTGGCAAACGCGCATCATGATGCAGCCTTCGACAACAAGTGGTGCGGTCGCGAAGCCATACTCCTCTGCACCGAGAAGCGCAGCGATGATTACGTCGCGACCTGTCTTCATCTGACCGTCGACCTGAACCGTGACGCGATCGCGAAGGTTGTTCACCATCAGGGTCTGCTGAGCCTCGGCAAGGCCGAGCTCCCAAGGAGTACCGGCGTGCTTCAACGAGTTCAACGGTGATGCACCGGTTCCGCCGTCGTGGCCAGAAACCAAAATCACATCGGCCTTCGCCTTGGCAACACCAGCGGCAACCGTTCCGATGCCAACCTGCGAAACCAACTTCACATGGATGCGGGCATCGCGGTTTGCTCGCTTTAGGTCGAAGATCAACTGCTTGAGGTCTTCAATCGAGTAGATGTCGTGGTGCGGTGGTGGCGAGATAAGACCAACGCCAGGGGTTGCGTGACGGGTGCGCGCAATCCACGGGTAAACCTTGTTTGGTGGCAGCTGACCACCTTCGCCAGGCTTTGCGCCCTGCGCCATCTTGATCTGGATGTCTTGCGCGTGAGTTAGGTACATCGAGGTGACGCCGAAGCGGCCAGAGGCAACCTGCTTGATCGCACTGCGACGGGCTGGGTCGAGAAGTCGCTCGACATCCTCGCCGCCTTCACCGGTGTTCGACTTAGCACCCAACTGGTTCATGGCGATTGCCAGAGTCTCGTGAGCCTCAGGCGAGATCGAACCGTATGACATTGCACCGGTTGAGAAGCGCTTGACGATAGAGGCAACCGATTCAACTTCGTCGATGGCTACTGGCTCGCGCAGCCCCTCGCGCAGCGTGAATAGGCCGCGCAGGGTCATCAGATTCTCGCTCTGGTCATCGACCAGTCGGGTGTATTCACGGAAGATGTCGTAACGC
Source organism: uncultured Micrococcales bacterium (assembly GCA_903893675.1). Lineage (GTDB taxonomy): Bacteria > Actinomycetota > Actinomycetes > Actinomycetales > Microbacteriaceae > Rhodoluna. Next base: position 20,646 of record CAITNA010000197.1, on the reverse strand, counting down.
TTGTTGCGAGTCGAGTGCTGCAACTTGAAAACGGTCTCTGGGTTGAACAGGTGCGGTGGGCCTTCGCGACGCCACTGGTATTCGCCACCGACCTCGAGGTTCTCGTGCGGGTTCAGTGCAATGTCGACCGGGTAAGCACTTGAGTGGCGCTGGGCGATTTCGCTGTGGATGACCTCGATGCCGATGCCGCCGAGCTGGCTGGTGGTGCCGGTGAAGTAAGTGTCGACGAACTCTTGGCTCAGACCAATCGCCTCGAACACCTGCGCACCGGTGTAGGACTGCACGGTGCTGATGCCCATCTTCGACATGATCTTGAGAACGCCCTTGCCGAGCGCGTAGTTCAGGTTCTTCGATGCCTGCTCTGCGGTGATGCCTGGAAGCTGGCCGTTGCGGGCCATGATCTCGACAGATTCCATGGCAAGGTATGGGTTTACAGCAGCGGCGCCGTATCCAATCAGCGCCGCAACGTGGTGAACCTCGCGAACATCGCCAGCCTCGATTACCAGGCCCACGCGAGTGCGGTTGCCCGAGCGAAGCAGGTGGTGGTGAACACTCGAGGTGAGCAGCAACGATGGAATCGGTGCGACCTCGCGAGTCGAGTCGCGGTCGCTGAGAATCAAGAAGGTCGCGCCGTTAGCAACGGCCTCGTCAACCTCGGCAAAGATTTCACGGATGCGCTCTGCTAGTGCCTCTGCCCCGCCGTCGACTCGGTAGGTGCCGCTCACGGTAAACGCGTGGCCGGCGTTTTCCTTCTCATCGATGTGCTTGATCTTGGCAAGTTCGTCGTTGTTGATTACCGGGAAGGCAATGATGACCTGACCGGCGTGTTGCGGAGTTGCATCCAAGAGGTTGCGCTCGGGGCCGATGCCGGTTGAAAGCGAGGTAACGACCTCTTCGCGAATCGAGTCGAGTGGTGGGTTGGTCACCTGTGCGAACTGCTGAACGAAGTAGTCAAATAGCAAGCGTGGTCGGTCGCTGATAGCCGCAATCGGAGTGTCGCTGCCCATTGCGCCAAGCGGCTCTGCCCCTGCACGTGCCATTGGAGCCAAGAGAATTCGCAGTTCTTCTTCGGTGTAACCGAAAGTGCGCTGACGACGAAGCACCGAGGTCTTGGTCGAGAAGATGTGCTCGCGCTCTGGCAGGTCTGCAAGCTTGATGCGGTTCGACTCGAGCCACTTGCCCCAAGGTTGCTTTGCCGCAATCTCGGCCTTGATCTCGTCGTCGCCAATTAGGCGGCCGTTGGCGGTGTCGACCAGAAACATCTTGCCTGGCTGCAAGCGACCCTTGCGAACCACGCGACCAGGCTCGATGTCTGCAACGCCAATTTCAGAAGCAAGGATGACCAGACCGTCGTCAGTTACGACATAGCGACCAGGGCGAAGTCCGTTGCGGTCTAGGGTTGCGCCAACCAGCGAGCCATCTGTGAAGACAACTGCGGCAGGGCCATCCCAAGGTTCCATGAGCATCGAGTGGTACTCGTAGAAGTTGCGACGGTTCGAGTCGATATCGGTCTGCTTCTGCCATGCCTCAGGAATCATCATCATCATTGCGTGAGGCAGGGTTCGACCGGCCAGGTAGAGCAACTCGACAACCTCATCGAACGAGGCCGAGTCTGAGCCATCAGGCGTGATGATTGGCAGCAACTGCTTGATATCGCCAAGCGCCTCGGATGCAAGCTGGGCCTCACGCGCACGCATCCAGTTGCGGTTGCCCTTCACGGTGTTGATCTCGCCGTTGTGCGCGATCATGCGGAACGGGTGAGCTAGTGGCCACGAAGGGAAAGTGTTTGTAGAGAAGCGCGAGTGCACTAGCGCGAGCAGCGACTCAAAGCGCTCGTCGCTCAGATCTGGATAGAACGGCTCGAGCTGAAGCGTGGTGACCATGCCCTTGTAGACGATGGTTCGCGAAGACAACGAAGGGTGATAGATGCCGAGCGTTCGTTCGCTGCGCTTGCGCAGTCTGAATAGCTGGCGTTCGAGTTCGAGGCCAGTTGCGCCCGCGGTGCTTGAAACGAACACCTGCTGAATGGTCGGCATCGCAGCTCGAGCCAAATCACCGAGCACGGATGGATCCACTGGAACTTCACGCCAACCGAGAACCTTGAGTGACTCCTCTTCGGCAAGCGCGGCGAAGCGAGTCTGAATTGAGGTGACGTCATCGTGTTTGTCGATGAATACGACGCCTGCCCCGTAGCTTCCCTTTTCACCGAGGTCGAAATCGACAACCGCGCGAAGAAATTTGTCAGGCAACTGCGAGAGGATTCCCGCACCGTCACCGGTTCCGGCATCCGAGCCGACAGCACCGCGGTGCTCGAGGTTGCGAAGTGAGTTGAGTGCGGTGTCGATGATGTCGTGGCCGGCGGTTCCGCGAAGCGTTGCCACCATGGCAAGACCACATGCATCGCGATCGCGTGAAGGGTCGTAGAGTCCGGCAGCCGCTGGCGCGGTGTTGAACTTAGCGAATGGCGACCAACCAGGCATGCCTACTCCAATCAAAAATCAGAGGGACATCATCGGCCCGAAACTAAGAAGAAGAACGGCGCTTTTGGCGCTAGCCACGATCCGGATTGTCGTCAGACGTGTATTGGAAGTCTAACCCATCGGCCGCCTTCGGCTGCTCTGGTTCCGCGGTTTCTAGGGGCTCGCGGCCAGGCAGGTAGAGGCTCTGCTCGGTGCCTGGTCGGTTGCGCTGCAGCCAAACGAAAAGCACCAGGCCGATGGCGATTGTGATGATGGCCGACCAGACGTTGGTGCGAACCCCAAAGAAGTAGTCGCTCTGGTCGATGCGGATCGACTCGATGAAAGCACGGCCAATCGAGTAGTAAACCAGGTAGACCGCGAGGGCTCGGCCATTCCGCAGGTTGAAACGCTTTTCGAGCACGAAAACGATCAGCACGAAGCCGATTAGGTTCCAGATCATCTCGTAGAGGAAAGTCGGGTGGAACAGCACGCCATCAGGGAATCCCTGCGGGTATGCCACGTTCGAAGATGGAATCTGCAGGCCCCAAGGCAGGTCGGTCGGCTGTCCGAAGAGTTCCTGGTTGAAGTAGTTGCCGAGGCGCCCAATTGCTTGAGCCACCAGGATGGCTGGTGCAAGTGCGTCGGCCAGCGAAGCCAGGCGAACGCCCGCCGACTTAGCGCCAAGCCAGGCACCAAGCACACCGAAGATTAGGCCGCCATAGATGGCAAGGCCACCCTCCCAGATTGCGAAGACTTTGACAGGGTTGGTGCCGGTGTGGAAGTAGTAGTCGAGGTGAGTGAGCACGTGGAAGATTCGTGCGCCGATGATGCCGATTGGCACGGTCCAGAGTGCGATGTCGAGGATTGCGCCCTTGCGACCACCGCGTGCAGCCCAACGCCTAGAACCGATCCAGATTGCGGCAGCGATGCCAAGCAAAATGAAGAGCGCATAGAAGTGGATGACGAATGGCCCGACTTGGAAAGACGAAACCGATGGGCTCGGGATGCTCAGGTGTGCGTTGTGCATGCTTGTTCCTTTTGACTCGCTCAGTCTAGGTAGTGCCTTGGGGTTTGCTGGCCTAGTGGTTTGGGTTCAGTGACTTGGTGGTCTCGACTAGTTTCTCGAGGCCGCCATCCTGGTATGCGCGCACGAACGCCGAGCCGACTATGGCTCCGTCTGCGTATTCGTTGACCTCCAACACCTGCTCGCCCGTCGAGATGCCGATACCCACGGCGGTGTTCTGGCCGGAGTGGGTTGCTCGAACTTCGGCGACCACCTTGCGGGCATTGGCGTCGATCTCGCTTCGAGCACCGGTTATGCCCATGGTCGAAACCGCATAGACGAATCCGCGGCTCAGGTCGCTAGCTCGCTTCACTCGCTCTGGGGTTGAGGTGGGGGTTGCCAAGAAAACGCGATCGAGGTGGAAGGCATCCGAAGCCTCGAGCCAGTCGCCTGCCTCATCTGGGATGAGGTCTGGAGTGATTAGGCCTGCCCCGCCCGCGGCCTTCAGTTCGCTCGCGAATTTTTCGACGCCGTATTGCAGCACAGGGTTCCAGTAGGTCATGACGAGCACTGGTGCCTCGACTGCTTCGGTAACGGCGCGAACCGCTTCGAAGGTCTGGCGCAGCTTGAAGCCTGCGGCAAGAGCATCGACGGTTGCCGCCTGAATGACCGGGCCATCCATGACAGGGTCTGAGTAAGGCACGCCGAGTTCGAGAATGTCGACACCGTTGTTGCACATGGCAATCGCGGCGTCAATGGACTCTTGAAGAGTTGGGTAGCCAAGTGGGAAGTAGCCGATCAGGGTTTTGCGACCGCTTGCGCGATTGGCGTCGAATACCGCTGCTACCTTGCTGGTCATTTGAGAAGTCCAAAGTATTTGGCGGCGGATTCCATGTCTTTGTCGCCGCGACCGCTGAGGTTGATCAGAATCGACGCGCCTGGCTTTAGCTCGCTAGCAATCTTGAGCGCTCCGGCAAGTGCGTGTGCGGTTTCAATTGCCGGGATGATTCCCTCGGTGCGAGAGAGCAGGCGAAGTGCATCCATGGCCTCTGCATCTGAAATGCCGCGGTACTGTGCTCGGCCCAGGTCTTTCAACCACGAGTGCTCAGGGCCAACGCCCGGATAGTCGAGGCCCGCAGAAATCGAGTGCGACTCGACGGTCTGGCCATCCTCGTCTTGAAGCATGTAAGAGCGCGCGCCGTGCAAAACACCTGGCTTGCCGAAGTTCAGAGTTGCAGCGTGACGATCGGTGTCCATTCCATCGCCGGCGGCTTCGAAACCATAGATCGCGACATCGCTGTCGTCGAGGAATGCGTGGAACAGCCCGATCGCGTTCGAGCCACCACCGACGCAAGCTGCAAGCGCATCTGGCAAGAATCCGTATTCAGCCAACATCTGCTCGCGGGCCTCTTTGCCGATTACCGAGTGGAAATCGCGAACCATGGTTGGGAAAGGGTGTGGGCCGGCAACCGTGCCGAGCAGGTAATGGGTGTTGTCGACATTTGCAACCCAGTCACGAAGCGCTTCGTTGATTGCGTCTTTCAGGGTGCGACTTCCGCTTGTTACCGGAACGACCTCTGCGCCGAGAAGCTTCATGCGGGCAACGTTTAGCGCCTGGCGCTCGGTGTCGACCTCGCCCATGTAGACAACGCATTCGAGACCGAACAAAGCGGCTGCGGTTGCGCTGGCAACGCCGTGCTGACCTGCGCCGGTCTCGGCGATGATGCGGGTCTTGCCCATGAGCTTGGTGAGCAGCGCCTGACCGAGAACGTTGTTGATCTTGTGCGAACCGGTGTGGTTGAGATCTTCGCGCTTCAAGAAGATTCGAACATCTCCGTTTGCGTGCGATGCGAAACGTGGAACCTCGGTGATGATCGAGGGGCGACCGGTGTAGGTGCGGTGCAGTTCTGCAAGCTCGAACTGGAAAGTCGGGTCTGCCTTGGCGGTCTGATATGTCGCCTCGAGCTGGTCGAGCGCTTCAATCAGCGACTCGGGAACAAACCGACCACCGAACTCGCCGAAGTATGGGCCCGAGGCATCGCGGAGGTTTGTCATGGCATCAAGTCTAGATTGCGATGAACTGCTGCAGAAGTGCTGCGGCATCACCGGTGACCAAAGCCTCGCCCACCAGAGCCACATCTGCCCCAGCCTGCCGATAGTGGCGAACGTCATCAGCGTTGCGCACCGCGCTCTCGGCGACCTTGATTGTCGATTCTGGGATGAGGTGCACCAGCGACGCGAATAGGTCGCGATCAGTTTCAAAGGTCGAAAGGTTGCGGGCGTTGACGCCAAGCAGTTTTGTCTCTGCGTCGACGGCGAACTTGACCTCATCGGCATCGTGGGTTTCCACAAAAGCGGTCATGCCGAGCTGCTCGGTGAAGTGCTTGAGGCGAATCAGGGTGCGCTCATCCAAGCCGGCAACAATCAGCAGAACGATGTCGGCGCCGGCGGCGCGGGCCTCGAAAATCTGATACTCGTTAGCGATGAAGTCTTTGCGAAGCAGCGGCACGTCAACGGCCTTGCGCACCGCGCGAAGGTCATCGAGTGACCCCAAGAACTTGTGTGCCTCGGTGAGCACCGAGATTGCCGAAGCGCCATTTGCCGCATAGGTGGTTGCCAGTTCGGCCGGGTTGGCGATGCTTGCCATTGAACCCTTGGATGGGCTTGCCCGCTTGATTTCGGCGAGCACCTTGATGTGCTCGTCCTTTGCTAACGCCTGAAGTGCGTCAATTGGTGGTTGTGCGTCGAGAGCTAGTTTCTCAATCGCAGAAAGTGAAAGTTCAGATTGGCGCTGCTGCGCGTCGCTGAGAGCGCCTGCGTAAAGCCCCTCGAGCACTAGTGCTTGCTCTTGAGCTTGCTGCCGTTTTTGCCGTAGCCAAGACGAACCATCACGAAGCCTGCTGCAAGACCGGCAACGGTCAGCACGCCGGCGAGTGAAAGCAGGGCGACATTGTTGTCTAGCCAGATCGCGAGGGTTCCAACCGCGGTTGCAATCATCAGGGTGATGACGGTGGTCCAGGCTGCTGGAGTGTCGCCGTGGCCTGGGTCAGTTGCGTTTGCAGACATGGTGTTGCCTTTCGGTTGGTTCTTGAGCAATTCTAATCGCGCTGTTCGTCCCAGAGCTCGATGGCGCTTTTCTTGGCGGCGGGCTTTTTGCGCGAGCCGGACCTGCGCCCTGCCTCGGCATCGGCTTCGACCCCGGCTTTTGCCCGCGTCTGCCCCGGAACCCAATTGCGTTGCCACCAAAGGCTTGCGACCAGCAGCAGGCTGATCAATAGCTGGCAGGCCAACCAGGCCCAGGCGTATGCGCTCTGGGTTGTGGTGAGGCCGCTGATTCCGTGAGTCTGGGCAATGCCGGTCAGGCGATCGAGACTCGAGTCGAGTGCCGAGATGTTGCGAGTCAGCGTCGCAGCTCCGGTTAGCACCAATGCCCCGACAGAGCCGAGAAGTGCCGCAATGATTGCGATGATTCGGCCGACGCCCGTTGTGAAGCCAACGACCAATAGCGCAACCGCCACAAAAAGAAGTGTTGGCATTGCACTCGGATTGGCATCCGAGCCGGCGTAGTCACCGAGAACCACGCTGTGGCCATTTGGCGCCATCGAGATGCTGTACCAGGTTTGAGTTAGCAACAGGATGCTCAGCAGTTGCAGTGCGAAAAGTGCGGCAAGCGCGCGTGAACGTGGCACTAGTCGTTCAGCTTTCGCATGGCGTTAGCCGTCGCAATAGCTCGCAGCGGAGCGTTGGCCTTGCTCAGGCATTCCTGCCACTCGCTCTCGGCGACCGAGTCGAGCACTAGGCCGGCTCCGGCTTGAACACGAGCGACACCATCGCGAATGAATGCGGTTCGAATGGCGATGGCAAGGTCTGCGTTGCCCGAGAAGTCGAAGTAGCCGACCACGCCGCCGTAGTTACCGCGCGCAGCAGGCTCGAGCTCATCGATAATCTCGAGGGCTCGCGGCTTCGGTGCGCCACTTAGTGTTCCTGCCGGGAAGGTCGCGCGGAATGCATCGACCGGCGATTGATCTTCGCGCAGTTCGCCTTCGACGGTGCTGACCAGGTGCATCACGTGGCTGTATCGGTGCAGCTGCATGAATTCGCTGACTCGCAGGCTGTCTGCCTTGCACACCTTGAGTAGGTCGTTGCGCGCGAGATCGACGAGCATAAGGTGCTCGGCTTTCTCTTTGGCATCTTGCTGCAGGCCCTCGCCCAGTTCGAAATCTTCATCGATGTTTGCCCCACGTGGACGCGAACCTGCGATTGGGTGAGTGACAGCGTGACCCTGCTTCACGGTGACCAATGCCTCAGGCGAGGCGCCAACCACGGCAAAGTCACCGGCGGCGTCGGCGAGGTTGAGTAAATACATGTATGGGCTCGGGTTTAGCGAACGAAGTACGCGATAGACATCGAGCGGGCTGGCCGTCACATCAGCGTCAAACCGCTGCGAGATTACAACCTGAAAGACGTCGCCAATCTTGACGTATTCGCGAGCCTTCTCGACCGAATCGAGGAAATCCTGCTTCGAAGTGCGGGCGCGATAGTTCGGTGCTGTTGGTGTGAGCTCAGCGATAAACGGCTGGCTCGGTTGTTGCAAGCCAGCGCGAAGTTCGGCAATCGCCTCGACTGCCGCCGAATAGCTCGCCGCGACATCTGTGCCTTCGCCAACAAAGATGTTGCTGACCAGTTGCAGGCTGCCGGTGTGGTGATCGACCACAACGAGCTCGCTGAACATCGAGAGACAGACAATTGGCGCATCGAACTCGACAGCTGGGCGGTTAGGCAAATTCTCAATCTCACGGATGAGATCCCAGCCGATTGTTCCAACCAAGCCCGAAACCAGCGGTGGCAAGCCTTCGATTGGAGCACTGGTCCACGCGCTGCGCAACTGCTCGATAGCGGCGATGGCGGAGCTGTCGTCGAGTGAGTTGCCATCAGGGAGAGCTGCGTGGCCCTGAGGTGAGCGCCAACGAATCTTGGTGTCGGCATCCTGGATTAGGTAACCGCGAGAGTTGACGCCGATGAATGAATAGCGTGCCCAGACACCCTGTTCGGCAGATTCGAGCAGGAACGAACCTTCGCGACCCTCAGCCAGTTTCTCGAAAACCGAAAGCGGCGTCTCTGAGGTAGAAAACAGCGTGTCAATCAGCGGAATGACCCTGTGGGTCTTCGCGAGGATGGCAACTGCGGCCAGGTCGTAATTAAGCATCTCCACCAATTTTCACATGGCCCTCGAGTGCGATCGACCCAGTGTCGAAGCAGCTCTCGGTTCCGTTGTGGCAGGCGGGGCCATCGGCGTGCACCAGAAGCAGCAACGCATCGCCATCGCAGTCTCGCTCGATCTTTTGAACATGTTGCGTGTTGCCGCTGGTTGCGCCTTTTACCCAAAGCTCTTGACGAGAGCGAGACCAGAAGGTGGCGATGCCGGTCTCGATGGTTTGTTTTAGAGCCTCGGCATTCAACCAGGCAAGCATCAGAACTCGCCCGCTGCGTGCATCCTGCACGATTCCGGCGACGAGACCGTTCTCGTCGAACTTCACGTCTGCTGCATCGAAGTTAGTCATCGAACCTCATACCCTTGCCTGCGAAGAGCCTGCTTCGCATCTTGGATGCTGACCGAGCCTTCGTGAAAAATGCTCGCGGCCAAGATTGCGTCTGCCCCAGCCTTTGCGGCCTGCGCGAAGTCGCTCGCATTGCCGGCCCCGCCAGAGGCAATCACCGGAACCTTGCTTGCCGAGCGCACAAGCTCAATTAGTTCAACGTCAAAGCCGTTGCGGGTGCCGTCAGCGTCGATTGAGTTCACCAGCAGTTCGCCAGCGCCTAGCTGCTGCACGCGCTCGATCCACTCGAATGCGTCTAAACCGGTTTCGTTTGCGCCACCGTGGGTGGTTACCGTGAAACCCGATTCGGTCTGCTTGCTGCGCTTGATGTCGAGCGAAATCACCAGCACCTGATTGCCAAAGCGATCGGCCACTTGGCTGAGTAGTTCCGGATTCGAAATTCCGGCAGAGCCAATCGAAACTTTGTCGGCGCCGGCGGCGAGAAGTTTCGCAACATCATCAACCGCACGGATGCCCCCGCCAACGGTTAGCGGAATGAACAGCTTCTCTGCGGTTGCCGTGACCAGGTCATACATGGTTTCACGGTTGTCGACTGTTGCTTTGACATCCAAGAAGGTGAGTTCATCTGCAGAGTCGTTGTAGTAGCGGGTGGCGAGTTCGATTGGGTCGCCAGCGTCGCGCAGGTTCAGAAAGTTGACGCCCTTGACGACTCGCCCGTCGGCGACGTCGAGGCAGGGAATCACTCGAACCGCGAGCGACATTAGATTCTCGCTGCGTGCAGCGCGCTCACCAGAATCGCGCGAGCGCCGAGTGCATAGAGCTCATCCATCTTCTGGTTGACCTCGTCTGCTTTTACAAGCGCGCGGACGGCAACCCACTCAGGGTCGCGAAGCGGTGAAATGGTTGGCGATTCGATTCCAGGGGTGATGGCGCTGGCCTTCTCGACAAGAGTCGCCGGGCAGTCGTAGTCGACGATGACGTAGCTGCGAGCAACCACGACACCCTGCAGGCGACGAAGCAGCTGCTGGTAGTTGACCTTTGCGCCAGGAGCCACAATCAGTTGCGCGCTGCTAACCAGCAGAACATCACCGAAAGTTTCGAGGCCAGCCTGACGAAGGGTGTTTCCGGTGCTTACCACGTCGGCAACAGCATCGGCGACGCCTAGCCGAACCGAAACCTCAACTGCCCCATCCAGGGCAACGATCTTGGCATTGATGCCAAGGCGTGACAGGTAGTCGTCGACTAGGCGCGGGTATGCGGTAGCAACCGACTTGCCATCAAGCTGCTGAACGTTCTGGAAGGCGCCAATCGGACCAGCAAAGCGGAAGGTGCTGCCACCAAATTCGAGATCAGCTACCGACTCGGCGGCTGAACGGCTGTCAAGCAGAAGGTCTTTGCCGGTGATGCCGAGGTCGAGTGACCCCGCGCCGACGTAGGTTGCGATGTCGCGTGGGCGAAGGTAGAAGAATTCGATGTCGTTGGCGTTGTCTACAACGTGCAAGTCTTTGGTGTCGCGGCGAACGGCATAGCCCGCCTCCTTCAGCATCAAAATCGCCGTTTCAGAGAGGATGCCCTTGTTTGGAATGGCAACCTTGAGCATTAGAGGTTCCTCTCCAGGTCTTCAAGCGTGATGCCCTTTGCGGTCATCAAGACCTGCAGGTGATAAATCAGCTGGGAAATCTCTTCGGCGGTGCGCTCTTTGCCCTCGTGCTCTGCGGCCATCCAGACCTCGGCTGCTTCTTCGACAATCTTCTTGCCGATTGTGTGCACGCCAGCGTCAAGCCATTTGACGGTTTCTGAACCGGGTTCGCGGGTTTGCGCCTTGAGCGCGATCTCTGCGAAGAGCTGTTCGAAGGATTTCATCTAGATAGATTAGCCGAGCACCTGCCGGCTCGCCTAGTGTTTACGCGGAGTTACGCCTCGACTAGAAGTTCGAACGCTCTCGTCTAGTGATTCGCGTGCTTGTGACCGAGGTCTGCCAAATCGCGCAATTTGTCGATTTGCAGATTGCGATCCGTCGCTTTGAAAACAGCGCTGCCGGCAACGAAGGTGTCTGCGCCCTTAGCGGCAACCGCTTCGATGTTGGTCTCATCGATGCCACCATCGACCTGCAGCCAGACCTTTAGGTTGTCTGCGTCGATTTTGCGCCTCGCCGAGACGACCTTCTCGAGTGTGTGCTCGATGAGCGCCTGGCCACCGAATCCGGGTTCGACTGTCATCACGAGCAGCTGATCGAATTCGTGCAGAATCTCGAGGTAGCCATCGAGGGCAGTGCCGGGCTTCAGGGCGATTCCGGCACGCGCTCCGGCAGCACGCAGGCTGCGAGCCAAGGCAACCGGGTTGTCGCTGGCCTCCGCGTGGAAAGTAACCGAGAAGGCTCCTGCCTCGGCATAGCCTGTGGCCCAGCGGTCAACGTTCGAGATCATCAGGTGAACATCCAAGGGTTTTGGTGTGACTGCCTGCATGCGTTGAACCATCGGCAGGCCAAAGGTCAGGTTTGGCACGAAGTGGTTGTCCATGACATCGACGTGGATGTAGTCGGCATGCTCGATGGTCTTGAAATCGCGCTCGAAGTTCACGAAATCAGCGCTCAGAATGCTTGGGTTGATTCGGGCCGACATGCTTTTAGCCTAGCGATTTGCGAATTAGGGCGATGAACATGTCGTCTGTGCCGTGGATGTGCGACCAGAGCTGCACAGACTTGCGCGAGTCATTCAATTCGAGTTCTGGGTTGATCTGGCGAAGAGTCGCCGCGGTATCAAGTTGCTCGAAGGTGTCACCAAACTTGCGCACCGCCCATTCGATTACAGAGGCGGTTTCGCCAATGTGTGGCGAGCAGGTTACATAGGCCAGAACGCCACCTGGTTTCAGGGCGAGCCATGCGCTAGTCAGCAGCTGCTCTTGAAGTCGCGAGAGTTCGCCAATGTCCTTCGGCTGCTTGCGCCAACGCGCCTCAGGGCGTCGTCGCAAGGCGCCGAGCCCAGAGCACGGCGCATCGAGCAAAATGCGATCGAACTTGTTGGGTGTGGCATTGCCCCACTCGCGAGCATCGGTAGTGACGATTTCGACACCGTCGATCAATCCGCTTTGCCCAAGAGCCGAGACCACCAAGGATGTTCGGTGCGGTTGCAATTCACTGGCGGTGAGTTTTGCACCGTGAAGTCGTGCTTCTGCCGCGAGAAGTGCAGCCTTGCCGCCAGGGCCGGCACACATGTCTAGCCAGAGCTCACCCGATCTCTCGCGGTTAGCATCTTCGCCGAAGCGCGAGAGTGCGAGCGCGGCCAACTGTGAGCCAGCGTCTTGCACGCGCATGCGTCCTTCAATCACTGACTCAAGTCGCCCTGGGTCTCCGCCTTCCAATTCGAAGCCGACCGGGCTGGCAGCTGTTGGCGCTAGGTCTGCGACGTCATCCTCGAGAGCAAGCCCCGGCAACGCAACCAAATTAACCTTTGGAGCAACGTTGTCTGATTCAAGCAACTGCGCGAGTTCACTGCCTCGACCATCGGCTTCTAGCCCCTTCTGGAGTGCTCGAACCACCCAGGCCGGGTGTGAGTAGGTCACCGCCAAAAGTTCTGCTTGGTCTGTGACTTCGGCGGTAATTGCCGCTAGCCACTGATCTAGGTCGCGTTCGCTAACGCGACGCAGGCAGCCGTTGACAAAGCCGACTGCGCCCTGCGAGGCAACCTCCTTGGCGAGGTTCACCGTCTCGTTGATGGCAGCGTGTGCAGAAACACGCATGCCTAGCAGTTGGTGCGCTCCGAGTCGAAGCAGAATCTTGGCCGGGCCTGTGATGTCTGCAAGCTTGCGACCGGCTGCGATCTCGATGATGCGGTCATAAGTGCCCTGGCGTCTCAGCGTGCCGAAGGCCAATTCTTGAGCCATGCCCGAATCGCGGGCCTCGAGTTTCGCCTGCTTCAGCAATTTCGGAAGCAAGAGATTGGCGTATGCATCGTCGTTCTCGACTGAAAGCAATGTTTGATAAGCGACAGAACGCGCGGTGGCCTTCATCGCAGCACCACTGCCTCGCGTTGACCTCGAAGCCAGTCGGCAGCAGACATAACGTTCTTGCCAGCCGGCTGAATCTCGATCAGTTCTAGAGCCCCAGTTGCGCACTTCACGAGAACTCGACCAGATTCCAGGATGCACGAGCCAAGCTCACCAACGATCTCGTGGTTGGTTGCTCGCGCTTCCAGGATGCGAAGCGGAGCACCACCAAAATCGCACCAAGCCATCGGTTCTGTGTTGAAAGCACGAACTTTGTTCTCGAGCGAGGTGGCTTCGTCTTCGAATGTAAGGCGAGCATCAGTTCGGGTTAGCTTGCCAGCCACACTGGCTTCGCCAGTCTGCGCTTGGCCCCTCGCAGTGCCGGCAGCAATAGAAGGTAGAAATTCATCGACCATGGTGATGCCGATGCTGGTGAGTCGCTCGAGCAGGTCGCCAGCGTTTTCGCCAGGTTCGATGACGGTCGGAACCTGCGCATAGATCTCGCCGGTGTCCATTCCCTCATCGAGTTTGAAAATGGTTGCGCCGGTCTCGCTTTCGCCATTCAGCAGCGCGTGCTGCACAGGGGCTGCGCCACGATAGGCAGGCAAGAGCGAATAGTGCAGGTTGAACCATCCGTGTTCAAGAAGGTCAAGGGTGTGGCGCTTTAGCAGGGCGCCGTAGGCCACGACGAAACCAAGGTCTGCCCCGCTGGCCGAGATTTGAGCATCGACATCAGAGCCAACCCGATTCGCCTTGATGACTAACAGGCCTAGCTCACGAGCCTTAGCCGCCACTTCAGATTCACGGAGTTCACCCTTGCGGCCGAAAGGTGCGTCTTCGCGGGTAAGTACGCCAACGATTTCGGTGCGCGATGCGAGGTGCTGCAGCACACGTGCCGCTTGTGCCGTAGTTCCGGCAAAAAGGATCTTCACATCACACCTCTCGCCTAGATTACTTCGGCGTCATCCATTCGAACCTTTATTGCTCGGCTGTTTCTGCCAGCTGCTGAGGTCTGCGGGCCAGTGGCTTCCATAAGGATTGCTGCGCGAAGTCCCTCTGCGAGTTTGAGACCGTCTGAGTAGTTGAACTTCAGCACGAAGCGGTTGTCTAGCTTTGGGCCGTCCTTCATGGCAATCGGGCCGAGCACCTGAACCTGTGGCATGTGGCTCTGCAAATGCGCGATCACTTTTCGTGCAACCTCAAGCTCGCCCTGCACGCTAGCCATGCGCAGGTGTGGCGGGAATGCGTGCTCTCGACGCTCTGCCAACGCATCGGCTGCAATCTGACCGACTTGCCATAGAGCGAGTTTCTGGCCGAGTGCCTGAGGTACGCCAGCGATGACTGCTCGCCCGCTTGGCGAAAGCAACGAGATCGCGTTTGCCCAGCGAATTACTGCACGCTCGGCTGCGCGCAGGCTATCGAGATGCAGACTCGCACCGGCGTCAAGTATTACGACCGCCGAATAACCGCCATCGATTAGGGGCTCGGCTCCGGGAGTTGAAACCACGAGTGCCTTGCCTGGTTTGATTTTGAGCACCGGCTTATCGAACGAAGATTCAACGACTTTCGTGCCCGGGAAGGATTTGCCAAATTCTGCAACCGATCGTGTTGCACCACCTAGACCCTGGCGTAATGATTTTGAACCGCATTCGGCGCAGGTGAAATTAAGGTTTTGCAGATTGCACCAGCGGCATCGCGGAATCGCTGTTGCGTCGATCCAGAGAGGGCCACCACAGTCGTGACAGATTGCTCTGGTGGAACACTGTTGGCAGTAACAGGTCTTTGCCATTCCGCGATTTGCCACCTGAACGAGCACGGCTCCGGTTTCCAAGCCCTCGCGAATGGCCGCATAGGCAAGCGCAGAATTTCTGGCGTTGTCTGGGTCGAACGAGACCTTGGGCAGAGGCCGCTTCTTGCTGACGTCTTGCAGATATTCAATGTCGATCAGGCGCTGGATGTCGGTGGAGCGCGCGGCAGAGACGAAATGTAGGTCGCAGTTCTCTAGCTGCTGGCGCAGCAGCGCTACATCGCGAACAGACAAATAGGGAGCGGTTTGCTCAGTCAGGCTCTCGTCGCTCTCGTCTTTGACCAGAATCAAGCCGAGGTTCTGAAGTGGTGCGTAGATTGCTGACCGGTTGCCAATCACGATGTGCGCCCCAGTAGTTTGACAATCGAGGAAGGCCTTGTAGCGTGCTGACTTGGCAAGCGAGGCGGAGTAGTCGATGAATGAGACGGACTTGGCCTGAAGTTTCTCGACTAGGGCGGCTTGATCGCGATAGTCAGGCGCAATGATGAGAACTGATTCACCGCGGGCTGTTGTCGCCGCCGCGTGCTCGATGGCGTTTGTGACCCAATCGGAAGTGATTTCGGTGGTTCGCTTGGCGGTGCCTGGCGCTTCCACGCTGTGCTCCGGAGCCCAGGAAACCTCGGCGAATGCAGCTTCACTTCGCACCATGCGAGTTGGAACAGCGACCTTGATGAGATCGCCAATCGAGCAAACCGACCTGTCGGCGAGTGCCCTCAGCAGCTTGTAGCTATTTGGTGGCAGCAGTCGCATCGGACCGTTTAGGGCAACGAGCGGTCGAAGCTTGAACTCGGATGACTCGGCCAGCTCGATTACATAGGCGTCGTGCTGCTTGGTGGAGCGGCCAAGCACGACTCGAACCATCGAACCGACCTGCACCTGACCGCGAAGCTCTGTCGGAATAGAGAAGTCGAACGGCTTATCGATGCTTAGCAGCGGGCTGTCGACGACAACGCGAGCAACGGAGTACTCGCCCATGACTAGAGCCCGACGGCTCGCTGAAGGTCTGCGACGCGGTCGGTGCGCTCCCAGGTGAACTCGGGCAGTTCTCGGCCGAAGTGACCATAGGCCGCGGTCCTTGCGTAAATTGGTCGCAGCAAGTCGAGAGCTTGAGTGATTGCCTTCGGACGAAGATCGAAAACCTCACGGATGGCCGTGGCAATCTTGCCCTCGTCTACCTTGTTTGTGCCGAAGGTTTCGACGTAGAGACCAACTGGAGCAGCCTTGCCGATTGCGTATGCAACCTGAACCTCTGCGCGATCTGCTAGGCCAGCAGCAACAACGTTCTTCGCCACCCATCGCATCGCGTATGCGGCGGAGCGGTCGACCTTTGATGGGTCTTTGCCGCTGAAGGCACCACCGCCGTGACGGGCTGCGCCACCGTAGGTGTCGACGATGATCTTTCGGCCGGTTAGGCCCGCATCGCCCATTGGGCCACCGGTGATGAACACGCCGGTTGGGTTGATCAGATAGTTGGTGCGACCTTCGCCGTGCTCGAGACCGGTCTCGGCCAGGATCGGGTCGATAACCAATTCGCGAACCGCTGACTCAATCTGTGCGAGTGACGCAGAGGCCTTGTGTTGGGTCGAGAGAACGACGGTCTCGATGGTTCGCGGTGTGGTGCCATCGAAACCGATGGTGACCTGGGTCTTGCCGTCGGGGCGAAGGAAATCAATTGCGCCGCTCTTGCGCGCCTGCGCGAGCGCCTCGCTCAGCTGGTGAGCTAGTGAGATGGCAACGGGCATGTAAGTTGGCGTCTCGTTGGTGGCATAGCCGAACATGAGGCCCTGGTCGCCAGCGCCCTGTGAGTCGAATGGGTCGTTCGACTTGCCCACGCGAGTCTCGAGGCCCGAGTCAACACCCTGAGCGATGTCTGGTGACTGCTGCCCGATCGACAGCGAAACGCCGCAGGACTTGCCGTCGAAGCCGATGTCTGACGAGTCGTAGCCGATTTCCACAATCTTGTTGCGAATGATGGTTGGCATTTCAACGTATGCCTCGGTGGTGAGCTCGCCTGCAACGTGCACCAAACCTGTGGTGACCATCGTCTCGATGGCAACGCGCGCGTTTGGGTCTTGTTCGAGAATGGCGTCGAGCAGAGTGTCAGAGATCTGGTCGCAGACCTTGTCTGGGTGACCCTCGGTCACAGATTCACTTGTGAAAAGTCTTAGCTCGCTCATAATCCAGCAAGTATATCTAGGACCACCGACGCTACCGCGGTCTTGGTGCCTGCGACGCGGGTTTCCTTGCCATCTCGGGTAATAATCAGGGCATCGTTGTGTTCTGCTCCAAAGACGGCAGACTCAGAAACATCGTTTGCAACAATTACGTCGCAACCCTTCGAGCCCAACTTCGCCTTTGCCAGTTCGGCAAGAGCCCAGTGCGAGCCTGCTGTTTCGGCGGCGAAACCGACGGTTCGAACATCCAAGTTCTCTTCACGAACCCGCGAAACGACACCGGCAAGGATGTCTGGATTCGCAATCAGTCGCAGGTTGATCTGGTCGCCCAACTGGCTGCGCTTGAGTTTGGTCGGCGAAACCTCGGCAACTCTAAAGTCGCTTACCGCGGCGGCCGAGATGAAGGCATCCTGGTCGCGCAGCAGGTGGTTCACTTGGTGTTCCATCTCAATTGCTGTATCGGCGGCAATGACTGTTGCGCCAGAGATCTGCAGCGAGCCGATGTTGGCGGCCAGCACGGTCACCTTTGCACCGCGGCGCACGGCCTCGCGCGCAATGGCAACACCCTGTTTGCCCGACGAGTGGTTTCCGATGTAGCGAACCGGGTCGATTGCTTCACGCGTGCCACCGGCAGTTACCAGGATGCGCTTGCCGGCAAGATCGCGAACGCTAACCAGCGCCAACGCGGCCTCGATGATTTCTTCTGGCTCAGGCAGGCGGCCGACTCCGGTGTCTTCGCCGGTTAGTCGTCCTGCAGCGGGAGTAAGAACTTCGATGCCGCGCGCACGCAGGGTCTCGACGTTGGCAACGGTTGCGGCGTTGTTCCACATCTCGGTGTGCATTGCCGGTGCAACTAAAACGGGTGCGTTGCTTGCGAGCAGCACATTGCCAAGCAGATCGTCGGCGATGCCAGCCGCATAGCGTGCCAAGAAGCTTGCGGTGGCAGGCGCGACGATGATCAGGTCGGCTGATTTGCCGAGCTCAACGTGCTTGACCGATTCGACATCGGTGTAGAGATCTGGATCGACAGAGTTGTGCGAGAGTGCTTCGAGTGTGGTCGCGCCAATAAAGCGCAGAGCGTTTTGGGTTGGAATCACCTTGACCTCGTGGCCTGCTTCAGTGAGCAAGCGAATGATTGAGGTCGCTTTGTATGCGGCGATGCCTCCGGTTACACCGAGGACGACGCGCATGGTTTGAAGGCCTAAGCCTCGGCGGTCTTCTCGAGCTTGTCCTGGTCGATCTCTTTGAGAGCGATGGTCAGTGGCTTCTCGTTGATGGTGGTGTCTACCAGCGGGCCAACAACCTTGAACAGGTGGCCGTCGTGAAGGTCTGAGTAGTAGTCGTTGATCTGACGAGCGCGCTTCGATGCGAAGATAACCAATTCATACTTCGAGTTGATGTATGGCTTGTTGAGCAGACGGTCGATTGATGGCGAAACGATGCCTTCGAGCTTTTCAGTCATTGATTTTCCTTTATTTGCGCGTGGCGCTAAGACTTCATCAATTCTACGACCGCCTCGGCACAGACCGCCACCTCTTGATTGACGATGACGTGATCGAACTCGCCTTGTGAGGCCAGTTCAGTCTCTGCGGTTGCCAGCCTGCGGGCCATCTCCTCTTCGGTTTCGGTTCCGCGGCCTTCGAGTCTGCGCACCAGCTCATCCCAGGATGGCGGAGCCAAGAACACCGTGACCGCCTCGGGCATGGCCTCCTTGACCTGACGGGCGCCCTGAATGTCGATCTCGAGAAGCACCGGATGGCCAGCATTGATGGCCGCCTCGACCGGGCCGCGTGGCGTTCCGTAACGGTGCTTGCCATGAACCACCGCGTATTCGAGCATCTGACCCGACTGAACCAGGCCGTCGAACTCTTCGTCGGTCAAGAAGTAATAGGC
Source organism: uncultured Micrococcales bacterium (assembly GCA_903893675.1). GTDB lineage: Bacteria > Actinomycetota > Actinomycetes > Actinomycetales > Microbacteriaceae > Rhodoluna. The sequence continues at coordinate 1,768 of CAITNA010000197.1, read as the reverse complement.
GACGCCGTTTTCTTCGCCCGGGCGTGGCGAGCGAGTGGTTGCGCTGACCGAAAGCACGATCTCGGGGTGATTCTCGATGATGTAACGAGCGACAGTGCCCTTGCCCACCGCGGTCGGGCCGGCCAGCACCAGAAGTTTCGCTCTGCTCATGGCTTCAATTCTCTTATCTGGGGATCGATTCGGCTATGCCAGGCCGCCGGCAAGTTCGGCGTTGGCCGAGTCGATTGCCTTGGCCAGGCCCGCTGCCCCTGCGCTCAAAACGCTTCGCGACACCGATGCGACCACCTGGCCCTTTGATGCACCAAAGATGGCACCGGCATCGGCAAGCTCTGCACCCTGGGCACCAAATCCTGGAGCGAGAATTGGGGTAAGCGTCGGCTCTGCAGCAAGCGAGTGCAAACCAACTGAGCCGAAGTTAAGAGTTGCGCCAACCACCGCACCGAGTGAGCCAAGACGCGCACCACCTTCGGCAGTGACCTCGTTGACCTTCTGCAGTTCTGCATAGATCGATGCTGCGACAGTGGCTTCACCGAGCTTTGCCTGCTGCAGTTTCTTGGCCTCTGGGTTCGAGGTAGCGGCAAGCACGAACAAGCCCTTGCCACGCTCGACGGCGTTGTTCATGATCGGCTTCAACGAATCGAAGCCGAGGTACGGGCTGACTGTGAGTGCGTCGCAGATGAACGGAGCGCTCTGCCCCAACCACGCATCGAAGTAACCGTCCATGGTTGATCCGATGTCACCGCGCTTTGCATCCATGATTACGAGCAGATCAGTCTGCGCTGCAGCAGCCGCGAGTTTTTCTAGCACGGCAAAACCGCGTGAGCCGTGACGCTCGAAGAAGCTCACCTGCGGCTTGATGATTCCAACCCGGCCGACCGCGGCATTCAGCACGCTTAGCGCGAAAGTCTCGAGCCCAGCAACGTCATCGCTCACACCCCACTCTTCGAGAAGACCCGCGTGCGGATCGATGCCGACACAGAGCTGGCCATACTTGGCGAAGCTCTGACTCAGGCGAGTGCCGAAACTAGTTGGCAAGTGCTGCCCTTCTGTCGAGTGCGTGCTGCTGCAGTGTCTTCACGTCGAAACCGCGCGCGATTACCTCTTCGAACGAACCGATTGCCGCAGACAGCTGAGCGATTGTGGTGAAGATCGCCTTGTCGGCAGCGGTGGTTGCCGCGCGAATCTCGTAGCCATCCTTGCGGGCGTGTGAGCCGCTCGGAGTGTTCACGACCACATCGACCTCGCCGGCGTGAATCATGTCTACAATCGATGGACCTTCCATGGTGTCAGGGTCAGAGTGCTTGCGCACTACCTGAACCTCGATGCCGTGGCGCTTCAGAATCTCCGCGGTGCCACTTGTCGCAAGCACCTTGTATCCGAGCTGCTGCAGGCGTCGAACCGGCAGAACCAGGTGTGGCTTGTCGCGGTCTGCGACCGAGATGAATACGCTTCCTGAGCGTGGCAGAGCCGAACCGGCCGCAGCCTGCGATTTCGCAAACGCCTTCGGGAAGTCGACGTCCATGCCCATGACCTCGCCGGTCGAGCGCATCTCTGGGCCGAGCAGGCTGTCGACGAAGCGGCCATCCTTGGTGGCGAAGCGCCTGAATGGCAACACTGCTTCTTTCACAGCAATTGCAGAACCGGCTGGGATGTGCGTGCCGTCCTTTTCAGGAAGCGCTTGTGGGCAACGGCCTGTTCGAGCGAGGCAATTGCATCCTGCTGCCCGAACAGCTCGCCCCAGATTGGCTTGCTCATTAGGCAAGCAGCT
>CAITNA010000196.1 GCA_903893675.1 uncultured Micrococcales bacterium | reverse complement strand
GTATGGGCCAGAGTGAACTACCTCGCCACCGTGCACGCCTGCACCTGGGCCGATGTCGACAATCCAGTCGGAGGCCTTGATGGTGTCTTCATCGTGCTCGACGACCAACAGAGTGTTGCCTAGGTCGCGAAGCTTGACCAGTGTGTCGATGAGGCGACGGTTGTCGCGCTGGTGCAGACCGATGGATGGCTCATCCAAGACGTATAGAACGCCAGTTAGCCCCGAACCAATTTGCGTAGCCAGGCGAATTCGCTGTGCCTCGCCACCGCTGAGGGTCGCGGCTGCACGCTCGAGGCTCAGGTAGTCGAGGCCGACGGCGAGCAAGAAGTCGAGACGAGCGGTGATCTCGCGCAGCACCTGGGCTGCGATCTTGACGTCGCGCGCCGCCAGCTTGATGCCGCTGAAGAACTTGAAGCAGTCGGCCAGGCTCAGCGTAGCTACCTCGGCGATCGACTTGTCTGCGACCTTGATCGCCAGAACTTCTGGGCGAAGACGGGTTCCGTTACAGCTCGGGCACGGCACCTCGCGGTGGTAGCTCGCCCACTTTGCGCGGGCATAGTCGCTCTCGGTCTCGAGGAACTTGCGCTCGACATAGGCGATCACACCTTCGAAGCCGGTGGTGTAGCGAAGCTCGCGGCCGTACTTGTTCTTCCACTTCACCTGAACGTCGAAGTTGTTGCCATAGAGCACCGCTTCTTGGATGTCTGCATTGAGCTTGTTCCAAGGCGTCGACAGTTTGAACTCGAGCTCTTTGGCAAGCGAGGTCATCATTCGGGTCAGGTATGGGTATAGCTTGCCGTTTGGCGATGACCAAGGCAGCAGCACGCCATCTGCGATTGAGTCATCTGGGTCGCCGATCACCAGGTCGGCGTCTGCGCTCATCTTGGTGCCGAGGCCAGAGCAATCAGGGCAGGCACCGAATGGAGCATTGAAAGAGAAGGTACGCGGTTCGATTTCGGTTAGCGCGAGTGCGTGCTCATTCGGGCAAGACATCTTCTCGCTGAAGACGCGGGTCTTCTTGGCAGGTGACTTCTCGTCAACGAAATCGATGACGATTCGACCACCGGCTAGCTTGAGTGCGGTCTCAACGCTGTCGGTCAGGCGCTGAGTGATGTCTGACTTGGCAACCAGGCGGTCGACAACCACCGCAATGTCGTGCTTGAAGGTCTTCTTAAGCGGCTTCGCCTCGGCCAGAGTAACCACTTCGCCGTCGACGACGGCGCGGGCATAGCCCTGGGTGACCAGATCGCGGAACAGGTCGACGAACTCGCCCTTCTTCTGATCGACGATCTGGGCAAGAATCTGAAAACGGGTGCCCTCTGGCAGCTCGAGAATCTGGTCGACAATCTGCTGCGGGGTCTGCTTGACGATTTTCTCGCCACACTCCGCACAGTAAGGAACGCCAATGCGTGCCCAGAGCAGACGCAGGTAGTCGTGAATCTCTGTGATGGTGCCTACGGTTGAACGTGGGTTGCGGTTGGTCGACTTCTGGTCGATCGAGACCGCCGGACTCAAGCCCTCGATGAAGTCGACGTCTGGGCGGTCGACCTGTCCAAGGAACTGACGTGCATACGAGGAAAGCGACTCGATGTAGCGGCGCTGACCCTCGGCGAATATGGTGTCGAAGGCGAGCGACGACTTGCCCGAGCCTGAAAGGCCGGTGAAGACCACCATCGCGTCGCGAGGAATCTCGAGGTTGAGGTTCTTCAGGTTATGGACGCGAGCGCCCTTCACGACCAGCTTGTTATCGTTCGGAACCTGAGTAATAGACACCAGAGAAGTCTAAACGCGGGCGAATTAGTGCTGTTCCAGCATGCGCAGTTCGCGCTTGATCTCGACCAACTCGTCACGGATGCGGGCAGCCAGCTCGAACTGCAGGTCGGCTGCGGCGGCCTTCATCTGGGCGTCGAGGTCGACGATGACCGCGACCAGCTCCTCGCAGCCCTTGCCGCTGTGCGCCTTCGAGTTGCGCGGTGCCGGTGCCTTGCTCTGCCCTGGCTTGAGCTTTGAGCCGGCTCTGCCCTGCTGTGAACTCTCGAGAATCTTGGCGGTGTCTTCTTCTTCACGCAGAATCTGGTCTGTGATGTCTGCAATCTTCTTGCGAAGCGGCGTCGGATCGATGCCGTGCAGGGTGTTGTATGCCACCTGCTTCTCGCGGCGACGATTGGTCTCATCAATGGCGCGGGTCATGGCGTCGGTCATCACATCGGCATACATATGCACCTCGCCGTTGATGTTTCGGGCGGCACGACCGATGGTCTGAATCAGCGAAGACGCGCTGCGCAGGAAGCCCTGCTTGTCTGCATCGAGGATGGCCACTAGCGAAACTTCTGGAAGGTCCAAACCCTCGCGCAACAGGTTGATGCCGATGAGCACGTCATAGACGCCTGAGCGCAGCTCGCGAAGCAGTTCGACGCGGCGAAGAGTGTCGACATCTGAGTGCAGGTAGCGCACGCGCACACCGGCCTCGGTGAAGAAGTCGGTCAGCTCCTCAGACATCTTCTTGGTGAGTGTGGTCACCAGAATGCGCTCATCCTTGGCAACGCGAACTCGAATCTGCTCGAGCAAGTCATCGATCTGCCCCTTGGTTGGCTTGACCACGATCTGTGGGTCAATAAGCCCGGTTGGGCGGACCACCTGCTCGACGAAGCCGTCGCTGACGCCGAGCTCGTATTTGCCGGGGGTTGCAGACAGATAGACGGTTTGGCCTACTCGCTGCTGGAATTCATCCCAGCGCAGTGGGCGGTTATCAAGTGCAGAAGGCAGACGGAAGCCGTGCTCGACCAGGGTTCGCTTGCGCGAGGCGTCTCCCTCATACATAGCGCCAATCTGCGGAACAGAGACGTGCGACTCGTCAATCACGGTCAAGAAGTCATCTGGGAAGTAGTCGAGCAGGCACGATGGCGGTTCGCCTGGCTCGCGACCGTCGATGTGGCGCGAATAGTTCTCGATGCCGCTGCAAAAGCCGAGCTCGCGAATCATCTCGAGATCGAAAGTGGTGCGCATCTTCAGGCGCTGAGCCTCGAGCAGCTTGCCCTGGCCCTCGAGTTCGCGCAGCCTGCCGGCTAGTTCGTTCTCTATCTCCTCGATGGCGCGGCCCATCTGTTCTGCCGGTGCCACATAGTAAGAAGCCGGGAAGATTGCCACGGTGTCTAGGGTGCCGAGAACCTCGCCGGTGAGCGGCGACAGCGAATAGATTGCCTCGATCTCGTCACCGAAGAACTCGATGCGGGTGGCCAACTCGTCATAGACCGGGATGATCTCGATGGTGTCGCCCTTGACCCTGAAGTTTCCGCGCGAGAAGTCGAAATCGTTGCGCTTGTATTGCAGATCGACGAACCGGCGAATCAAGACGTCGCGATCGATGCGGTCGCCAACCTGCAGGGCAATCGACTGATTTAGGTATTCGGCCGGAGCGCCGAGACCGTAGATGCACGAGACGGTGCTGACCACAATCACATCGCGGCGCGAGAGCAGGCTCATTGTTGCTTTGTAGCGCAGGCGCTCGACGTCTTCGTTGATTGATGAATCCTTCTCAATGAAGGTGTCAGTCTGTGGAACGTAGGCCTCTGGCTGGTAGTAGTCGTAGTAGCTAACGAAGTATTCGACCG
>CAITNA010000195.1 GCA_903893675.1 uncultured Micrococcales bacterium | reverse complement strand
GTGGTTGCACTGCTTGCGCTGAAGTTTGCAATCGAACAACCGGTGCCTGATACCTGCAGTTTGCCCGCCACCATTCCGGTGACCGCTTCTGAGAATGTGACGACATAGTGAAGTGTCGACAAATTGGAAGGCGAAGCAGGCTTGGTTGTGAAGCTTGCAGTCGGTGCGGTTCGATCGACAGCGGTCGTTGCAGTTACCGCGGTGGTTGGGCCAACGTTGCCGGCAGTGTCGGTCGCGCTATTTGCCAGCAGGGTCACGACGTTAGAAGTTCCGTCTGCGCAACTGGTTACATCAAACTCATAAACCGTGCTGCTCGTCGCGGTGAAGTTTGCAATCACACAGCTAGTTCCGCTTACGGTGAAGCTCGACTGGCTGACACCGCTCACTGCCTTGCTGAAGGTCACTGCATAGTGCGAAGTTGTTGCGTTGGTGTTCGCCGCCGGCTTAGTAGTGAAAGTTGCGGTTGGCGGAGTGCGATCGATGATCGTGCTCGCGACAAGTGCAGAAGCAGGTCCGGTGTTTCCTGCGGCATCGGTTGCAGAGTTTGCAGCCATGGTCACGGTCGCAGTGACTCCGTCATTACATCCGGTGACATTGAATTCGTAAACAGTTGAACTCGTTGCGGTGTAGTTGGCGATGGTACAGCCGGCACCAGTCACAGAGAACTTTCCTGCTGTCATTCCACTGACTGTCTTTGAGAAAGTCACGATGTAGTGGGCGCTAGTTGCGCTCTGGTATGAACCTGGCTTGCTTGTGTATGTCGCAGTCGGGGCAGTTAGGTCGACAGTGACCGTTCGAGTTCCATTGGTCGTCAAAGCAGAGTTGCCTGCGAGGTCGCGAATTGATGATGCCTTTAGATACAGGCCACCGGACCCGCCGTTCACACAGTTGGTGACGGTGATCGACCAGTTGAGGCCACTGCCGCTTGGCGTGCCGAGAGTACAAGACAAGGTGCCGGTGAAGCCGAATGCCGAGTTGGTGAATGCCTGCACCGATTCGCTAAAGGTGAAGGCAAAGGTCGCACCAGAGGAGTTGTTAGTTGCGTTGAGGTATGAGTTTGCCTCGTTAGTCCAAGTCAATACCGGCGGCACGGTGTCGGCGATGGTGACGCTGATGTTAGCTGGGCTACCCCCAATGGTGGTTGCCGCGATTCCGTTTTGCCCGAGCACGCTGAAGGTTGTTGCCTTCGTGAGGCTGATCGTGTGAGCCGCCGAGTCTGCCGCCACGTTGCTCGTTGCAGTAATGGTGCAAACGGTGCTCGATGTTTGAGCAACCACGATCGAGGTAATGCCAGTGAATGTGAAGTCATCGCCGTTGGTGGTTCCGACGGTGCTGCAGTCGACATCTGGAGTTGCGGTGATTGTGAAGGTGTTGGTGTTAGTTGTTCCGGTGCTCGCACTTGCGGCAAGAGTCAGAGTAGGCGTGACCGCGCTAATCGAAACCGAACCCGTTGACTGCGTGACGGCGTTAGTCGAGTCGATTGTCATAGTCGAGGCATCGGTTGGCTTCAACGTTGCCTGGATGCTGCGCGCACTGCCAGCAGTAGAGGTGGTGAACTTCACCACGCGAAGAGCGGCTTGCCACTGTGCAACCGTTGGCATGCTGCCGCTATAAGTAAGTGCAAGTGTGCCCGTGGTTGAAGATGCCGTAACAATCGAACCGAAAGTTGTCGTGTTCGTGTTCGTGAAAGAAAGCTGATCGGTGGCTTGCTTGTTCGCCGTGATGACGATTGTCGCGCCTGCAAGTGTGCCGTTTCCATCGCTGGTGCGGTCATACAAGTTGGTGTTCGGCATCAAGTTGATGATGCCCGCGCCGTATGCCGGCAACGTTCCGATGGCAATTCCCGGCTGCATGTTTTGAGTCTGCGTGAGCTGCGTCGAAGCTGAAGTGTTCGTGTTGGTCGCTCGGTCAGTGAAAGACCCCACGTTGAACTGGGCGGTGATTGTTCCATTCACCGCTGCAAGGTTGTCGATGCCAAAAATGTATGGGCCAGCGCCGCTGCCCGAGACTAGCGACTTGCTCCATGTGCCAACCGAGCCGGATGTGCCACCAAGCGTTAGAGCCGAAGCGCTGAGGCCGACAACTGGCTCGCTGAACGTCACAGATATCTGCTGCGATGTTTGGTAGGTGCTGTTGTTGGTCCACGAGATTGCGCTTACGGTCGGCGCAATCGTGTCAATGGTCGTGGTGTTCACATACGGACCGCCAACGCCGGGGTTATTGCTCGCATCTCTAACCTGCGTCGAATCAATGGTGACCGTGACGTCACCCTCTATTGCCGAGGCATTAGCGAGCGTCAAATAGTAGGGGCCAGCGCCAGAGCCGGTTAGGGTCTTGGTCCAGGTACCCGAAGCACCGCTGGTGCCTGAGAGGCTAATGGTTGAAGTGGTGAAGCCGGTGACAGCCATCGACCAGTTGATCGTGTAGTTAATGCTTCGACCGCTAATGAAGCCGCTGTTGGTTGCCGTTGCGTTCGTGGCATCAAACTGAGTCACGGTAGGGCCGGCCAAGTAGGTCAGCGTCATTGAGCCGTTGCCGGTGTTAGTGCTCGAATATGTCACACCGGTGATGTTCTTGGTGCTGTCAAACCATGAGGATCCACCACCGCCACCGCCTAGTGCGCCACCGGCACCACCCCAGTAACCTGCACCGCCACCACCACCTGGGTACGAAGGAGCCGTGTAGGTGTAACCAGCTCCACCTGTTCCGCGAGTTCCCGCACCGTTCGTAGTGTTTTGCGGGTTCGTGCCACCTGCAGTTGCAGTTCCACCGGTTCCGGCCCAGCCAGAGCCAACTCCAGCGCCACCAAAACCATTAGGACTTAATCCGCCGTCACCGCCCTTTTCATTAACAGACGCGCAAGTTGTAGTACCGGTTCCTCCACCAGCACCAGCAACTACAACTTGGTTCGTTACGGCCGAGCCGCCAATTCGAATATCAGTTGCACCACCACCACCACCGGTAAGCAAGGGGCCGCACGATGTGTAATAACCACCCATGCCACCACCGTTAAATCCACCGGGTGCATTTGCAGATGATGTAGCAGTTCCACCTTTGCCACCAACAAACAGATTTAGGACAGTGCCACCTGTGATTGCTGGAGTTGCGATGTGTCCTGTGATTGTTCCGCCTTTACCACCAGGAGTTGATGTTGCGCCTAGCACACCATTTCCACCGGCACCTGCAGTAAGAGTGAATGCGATATCAGTTACACCTTGAGGGACAGTCCATGTTTGCGCAGCACCCGTGTAATTAACCGTGAGCGTGCAGTAACCATTCGCGTATGAGTAACTTCCCCACGATGGATCTGTTGCTGCACAAGCTGCTGCTTGCGCGTTTGCCGGTGGAACTAATCCTTGAATTCCAAAAACAGAAAGTGCGAAGGTGAGCATGGCGACGAGGAACATGCTCGCTGCCGAGCTGCCCTTCGTGTTCGTCTGCGCGAACCCGCGCATAGAATTCTGCCAACCTGCCATAGGTAATAAGGTAGGCGAGCCTAACCGCAAAGGCTAGTAAAAATGGCCATTTTGGCCACCATCGGGGCTACTTTGTGGGGCTAGCCGTAGGTGTTGGGGTCGCAGCGACGGTGACCTCGGTTTTGCCCACATCGACTGGTTGAAGCTCAACCCAGGTGTTACCCGGTGCAAGTTGAACCGGCGATCCATCAGGCAGAGTCAGAACTATCGACTGCGTCTGCGAAGCCTTCGACCAATTCACTTGGATGACGTTGCCGCCACTCAACACCCAACCCTTGCCAGCACCAATGACGACATCCTTTGGCACGAATCCATACTTCGGATCTTTGAATGAGCGATCGACAGTGACTTGCATCACAACAACATTGGTCGTATGAATTTGAGAACCGTCGGTTGCATCGTTGAGTGCTTTGCCATCCTGAGTTCGAAGGAATTGAGCGTTGTCTGCACTTGGCACCCATTGTGCGAGAGCAGCCGGATAGACAACTTTCAACATCGCTAACGCGTTGCCGTTCAGTGCTGCGGTCGAGTGTGCGGCATCCTGAGCGAAGTTGAATTGAGCTGCGGGTGCAGCTATTTCTGGGTGATGTTGTGCAAGCAGAGCAACATTCACGATGACGTTATGCGGTGCTGCTCGATCTTTGACGCGAGTGAATGTGCCTTGGCCCTGCTCGCTTGTTTCGCTCGCGTTGAAAACCTGGGTCGCACGCATCATGGCAGTGATTGGTGCCTGGCCGCCCGAATAGCAAACTATTCCGCCAAGTGGGCTAAGGATGTCTGGGTC
>CAITNA010000194.1 GCA_903893675.1 uncultured Micrococcales bacterium | reverse complement strand
CGCTGAGCCACTGGCCGACGGTCATTACTTCACCAGCGGGAACATGATGGTCTCGCGAATGCCAAGGCCGGTGAGGCTCATCAGCAGGCGGTCGATGCCCATGCCCATGCCGCCCGAAGGTGGCATGCCGAACTCGAGCGCCTTCAAGAACTCCTCGTCGAGCTTCATCGCCTCAGGGTCGCCAGCGGCGGCCAGGGTCACCTGCTCAACGAAACGTTCGCGCTGAATCACTGGGTCGACGAGCTCCGAGTAGGCGGTGGCCTGCTCGTAGCCGCGAATGTAGAGGTCCCACTTTTCGACGACTCCATCCTTGCTGCGGTGGTTTCTAGTCAAAGGGGATGTGTCTACCGGGAAGTCGATTACGAAGGTCGGCTTCTCGAGTCCGGTCTTCACGAAGTGCTCCCAAAGTTCCTCGACATACTTTCCGTGCAGCGGGTGCTCGATTTCGATGTCGACCGACTTTGCGAGCTTCTTCAACTCTTCGATCGGAGTGGTCGGAGTGATCTCGACACCAGCCGCCTTCGACAGCGACTCGAACATCGAGATGCGCGGCCAATCGCCACCGAGGTCGTTGATGCTGCCGTCTTCGAGGGTCACCTGGTGAGTGCCGAAGACATCCATCGCTGAGTTTTGAATCAGGCGCTGAGTCAGGTCGGCCATGGTGTTGTAGTCACCGTATGCCTCGTAAGCCTCGAGCATCGCGAACTCTGGCGAGTGGGTGCGGTCGGCACCTTCGTTTCTGAAGTTGCGGTTGATTTCGAAAACGCGATCGATGCCACCGACAACTGCGCGCTTCAAGAAAAGTTCAGGAGCGATGCGCAAGAACAGTTCGGTGTCGAACGCGTTCGAGTGAGTCTTGAATGGGCGAGCGCTTGCACCACCGTGAATGGTCTGCAGCATCGGGGTCTCAACCTCGGTGTAGCGAGCCTCTTCGAAGGTGCGGCGCAGCGACTTCATCACGTTCGCACGAATCTGCACGACCTCGCGCGCACGGTCGCGCACAATCAGGTCGATGTAGCGGTGACGAACGCGGTATTCCTCGCCGAGTTCGTTGTGCAAGTTTGGCAGCGGGCGAATGGTCTTTGCGGCCATCTTCCACTCTTCGACCATGATCGAAAGCTCGCCGCGCTTCGAGGTGATGACCTCACCGCGAACGAACAGGTGGTCACCGAGGTCGACCAATTCCTTATAGAGCTCGAGCTGCTCTTCGCCGACCTTGTCGAGCGAAAGCATGGCCTGGATGCGCTCTCCGCCGCCTGACTGAATAGTCGCGAAGCAGAGCTTTCCGGTGTTGCGCTGGAACATCACGCGGCCGGCAACGGCCACGGTCTCGCCAGTGGCAACGTCGATCTCAAGGCTTGGGTAGGCCGCGCGAACGGCCTCGATGGTGTGGGTGATTGGCAGGCTTACCGGGTAGGCGTCGCCGAGCTCGTTCAGGCGCTCACGCTTGGCGAGGCGAACGGCAATCTGCTCAGGCAGATCCTGCTCGAATTCGTCTTGCTGGTTGAGTTCGTCGCTCATCCGTGGCCCCTAAATCGTGATGCTGAGGTTGTCTATCAGTCTGGTGTTGCCCACCTTCGCCGCAATTAGCAGCAAGGCCCGGCCCGAAAAACTGTCATCGACAGCCTCGAAACTGCTCGGATCGACCAGGGCAACGTAGTCAAGTCTAACTTGGGGCTGGGCTGCAAGCAGTTGGGCAGCGGCTTGGATGCGCGAACTCGCGTTTCCGGTTGCAGACTCAGCAGCTCGCAATGCTGCCGACAGAGTCAGCGCCGCCTGATGCTCGGCTTCACTCAGGTAGCGGTTGCGACTCGAGCGGGCTAGGCCGTCTGCCTCGCGAATAGTTGCACCCTCGATGATCTGCAGCGCGTTCCAGCGGTGGTTCGATTGCGCAACCATCTGGTGAATCAGGAACAGCTGTTGTGCATCCTTGGCGCCGAACACGGCGAAGTCTGGTTTCACGATGTCGAACAGACGCGCGACCACGGTGAGCATGCCATCGAAGTGACCTGGGCGAGCTGCGCCTTCGAAGGTTTCGCCTACCGCTCCTGCGTGATGCGTGATCACCTGCCCGTTCGGGTAGACATTGTCAACGGTTGGCGCAAACAGAACGTCGACGCCATTGGCTGCGAGCAGCTCGGCGTCACTTTGAAGAGTGCGTGGATACTTATCGAAATCTTCGTTCGCACCGAATTGCAGTGGGTTCACGAAAATCGAAACGATCACAAAGTCGGCACGGTCGCGCGCGATCTCGACGAGCGAAAGATGGCCATCGTGCAGAGCACCCATGGTTGGCACGAATGCGATGTTTGCGCCAGCCTCGCGCTGCGCAGAAACAACTTTTTGTAATTCGCTTGCCGAATGAATGATTTGCATTACGACTCCAGCAATTCATCTGGGTCGACGTCGACGTGACCATCGCGAAGTGCGGCATCAACACTCGAGCGAATGACGGGTCCGATTACTCCGCGTGCGCTTTCAACGCCGATGCTCTCGAGCAGGCCAATCGACTGGTTGACGATCATTGCCGAGAAGTTCTGCGCGACCGAAACCGCCTCGAAGTAGGCAGCGCGACCGGCAGGCTCAATCACAATCGGCTCGGCACCCATCTCGATAACGAGCGCCTGAGCAATCGGCAGCGCAATGGTCGGGGCAGCCACCGCAAAGAAACTTTCGTGGAGGTGAGCGATGTCGATGCTGGTTCCGGTGAATGCCATCGCCGGATGAATCGCCAGAGCGATCGCGCCTGCTTCGCTGGCCGGTTGCAAAACCTCGATGCCGAACTCACCGGCGGTGTGGGCAACAAGCTTCCCATGTCGCCAAAGGCCCGCGCCGGCGGCCCCGGAAACGAAGCCGGCGACTTCGCTGGCCGGAATCGCAATCAAAACAAGGTCGGCTAGCTCAATCAGATCGTGGGGGGCCATGGCCTTGACCCCCGGCATTAGCGCATCGGCGCGCTCGAGGTTTCGCTCATCGGTCGAGGCGATGCCAACGATGATGTGCCCGGCCGAGGCCAACGCGCGCCCGAGAACACAGCCGACCGGCCCCGCGCCAATGATGCCGACGCTCAGTCGCTGCGGCTTCACGCTGGGTTCGTTTCTGCGCCCTCGGCTCCGGTCTGGGCATCTGGTTTAGGCATCTTGCAGGCGCGCTCGATCAGCAGCGCAAGCGCGATCAAAACCAGAGCCACGACGGCGGCAACGACATTTCGCCATATCGATTCTGGGATGACCGGCAGCATCAATTGCGCAACCAAGAGAGCCGCCACGAAACCAAAGAACAATGCAGCAAACACCGCGGTCGCCTTCACGAGTGCAAGAAGTCGAACGGCATAAAACGAATCGACACGACGAATGCGCTTGGCCTGCCCGTTTGGCTGTTTCGAATTTTTCGCGAACGAAGTCAGGTCACGACGAAAACGGAAAACCGGAATTGCAAGAAATAGTTCGACAACGCCGGTGGCAAGAAGCGAAACATCGAGCGAAGGTGGCATTGTTGCAACACCTCCGCCGTTGGCTAGCGAAAACTTGGTGCCGACAAAATTCAGCGCGAAGCCGAGCGCGGCGGCAATCACAAGGTTGATGATTTTGGTCGGCTTCATTGCACAACCCAAACGTCGTTCTTCATCGACTCGGCAATCGTTGCGACACTTCCGTGACCGGGCAGCACGGCATCCGGTTCGATCATCGACCATGGCACCATCACAAAAGCGCGGCCGAAAGCTCTCGGATGCGGCACTTCGAGTTTCTTCTTTGCGATAACTCGATCGGCGTAGGTAATGATGTCGATGTCGATTGTGCGTGAGCCCCAACGCTCAACACGGATGCGCCCCAACTCGGATTCGATGCGACGCAATTCGCGAAGCAGCTTCTTCGGCTTGAGTCGAGTGTCAACGCGCAACACTGCATTTATGTAATTCGGTTTGCTCTCGTCGACCCCGGCCATGGTCACGGCAAAAGACTCGACCATTGGCGATAACTTCTTGGCCCGAATGCCCTTGGTGGCGTCGATGGCCTCGACGGCGGCCACGATGTTGGCCTGACGATCGCCCAGGTTTCCGCCAAGTGCCAGGATGGCCGGCTGATAGTCACGCTTGCTCATGGCTTGCCCTTGACGGTCACCGAGACATCGGCAAATTCGTGGTCGATTGGGGCATTCGGCTTGTGCACGGTGATCTTGGCCTTGCGAACGATGCCGGTCTCGGCCCCGCCGCCGAAGCCCAGCACCAGAGCCAAAAGGCGGCTGGCCAGGGTCTCGAGCAGGTCGACCGGGTCGGTCTTGGCGTTGGCGACCAGCGCATCGGCCAGGGCTCCGTAGTTCACGGTGGCGGCCAGGTCATCGTTGGCGGCAGCTGCTTCGGCGTCTACCCAAACATCGCAGTCAATAAGGAAGTCTTGGCCATATGCACGCTCGAACTCGAAGACGCCGTGGTGCGCGAAAACCCGCAATCCGCGAATGCTGATTTTTGTGGCCATGGGTTAACTCTGCCCTATGAATTGTCGCCCGCGCGCAAGGCCTCGACCACGTCGATGGCATCTGCGGTGGTCAGCACGTTGTGCACGCGCACACCCCAAAGTTTGCGCTGCAGCAACAGTGCGGTGAGCACCGCGGTGGCAACATCGCGACGCGAGTTGCTCACTTCGCCGTTCTCATCTGGCTCAAGTGCACCGGCGATGAAGCGCTTGCGCGAAGCACCAACCAAGATCGGCAAGCCGAGCTTTTGAAGTTCGTCGAGTCGCGCCACCAACTTCCAGTTCTGCTGCATATCTTTGGCAAAACCAAGCCCTGGGTCGATCACAATCTTTTCGCGTGCAACGCCAGCGGCAATTGCGGCATCGACTCGTTCGCTGAGTTCGCGAGCAACGTCTCGCGCGACATCCTCGTATGCATTTAATGTGTTCATCACGTCGCTGAAACCACGCCAGTGAGAAATCACGAGGGTGACTCCGGTTTGTGCAGCAACCGAAAACATTTCGACATCTGCGAGCCCACCAGAAACATCGTTGATGATTGTCGCTCCGGCGGCCACTGCCGCACGGGCGGTTGCGGCGTTCATAGTGTCGATTGAAATCTGCGCACCACTGTCGATGAACGACGGCTCAACACGGATGCGCTCAATCACGCCGAGCACACGACGCTGTTCTTCATCTAAAGAAACGCGGTCTGCGCCTGGTCGTGTTGATTCGCCACCGAGGTCGATGATGTTTGCACCTGCAGCAATCAAGAGGCGTGCGTGGTTTACGGCGTCGTCGAGAGCCGAGAACTGACCACCGTCGCTGAATGAGTCTGGGGTGACGTTCAGAACACCCATGATCAGCGGACGGTGAAAGGTCATGGCTACTTAGAGATCAGGGCCATGACTTCGGCGCGAGCAATCGGCTCGGCGTAGGCCCCGCGGGCCGCCATGGTCACGGTGTTCGCCTCTGGCTGGCGGGCGCCGCGCGAAACCACGCAGTGGTGGCGGGCCTCGACGACCACGACAACCCCACGGGTATCAAGCCCGATCTCGAGCGCATCGGCGATCTGGGCGGTGAGGTTCTCTTGGAGCTGCGGGCGGTGAGCCACAATTTCGACCAGCTTTGGCAAGCGGCCAAGGCCGACAACGCGGTCGGTAGGCAGGTAGGCGATGTGGGCAACGCCGGTGAACGGAAGCAAGTGGTGCTCGCACATCGAGACGAACTCGATGTCTTTGAGAATCACTACCTCGTTGTGTTCAGCCGGAATCGTCTCGCCTAGCGCACTTGCCGGGTCTTCGCCGATGCCAGAAAAGAACACAGCGTATGCATCTGCAACCTTTTCGGGAGTCGCGGCAAGGTCGGCGCGATTCGGGTCTTCGCCGATTGCCGAAATCAATTCGGTAACGGCGTCGCGAATGCGCTGACGGTCAACCATGACTACTTCTTAGGAGTCGACTTGCGAGTGCTCTTGGCTGCAGGCTTTGCTGCGGTGCGCGATGGCTTTGCAGTTTTGCGTGGAGCTGGCTTGCGAGCAGGCTTGTCGTCAGAAGTTGAAACCGACTTGCTTGCAGCCTTCTTCGGAATTGCAATCGGGCCAACCTTCGAAGGAAGACGCTTTGCTGCCGAGAGCCACTGCTTGCGGCGAGGAATCTTTTTCACGTTCTTGAAGATGCGCGCGATGTCTTCTTGGTTCAAGGTCTCGCGTTCCATCAACTCTTTTGCGAGTGCATCAAGAATCTTGCGGTTCACGGTTAGCGCGCGGTATGCCTCGTCGTGTGCAGCTTCGACGATTGCGCGAACTTCGCGATCAATTACCTGTGCGGTCGACTCGCTGTAGTCGCGCTGCTGTGCCATGTCGCGGCCGATGAAAACTTCGCCGCCATTGCCATAAGACACCGCGCCGACTGCGCTGCTGAAACCATATTGAGTAACCATCTGGCGAGCGATCGAAGTTGCCTTCTCGAAGTCGTTCGAAGCGCCGGTGGTTGGGTCACGGAAAATCAGTTCTTCTGCAACGCGACCACCCATTGCATATGCAATCTGGTCGAGCAGCTGATTGCGCGAAACCGAGTAGCGGTCTTCGAGCGGAAGCACCATGGTGTAGCCGAGTGCGCGACCGCGAGGGAGGATGGTGACCTTGGTCACCGGGTCGCTGTCGTTCATCGACGCTGCGACCAGCGCGTGGCCGGCCTCGTGGTAGGCGGTGTTCAGGCGCTCCTGGTCTTGCATCAGGCGTGACTTCTTCTGTGGCCCGCCAATTACGCGGTCGATAGCCTCATCCAAGGTGGCGGCTGTGATCTTCTTCTCGTTCTGGCGGGCGGTCAACAGGGCCGCCTCGTTCAGCACGTTGGCAAGGTCTGCGCCGGTGAAGCCAGGGGTGCGACGAGCAATGACTGACAGGTCGACGCCCTCGGCAATCGGCTTGCCCTTTGCGTGCACTGCAAGAATCTGCTCGCGACCCTTGAGGTCTGGTGCGGTGACACCAATCTGACGGTCGAAACGACCTGGGCGCAAAAGCGCTGGGTCAAGAATGTCTGGGCGGTTGGTTGCAGCAATCAGGATGACGTTGGTCTTTGAATCGAAACCATCCATCTCGACGAGCAACTGGTTAAGAGTCTGCTCGCGCTCGTCGTTGCCGCCGCCGATGCCTGCACCGCGGTGACGACCGACTGCATCGATCTCGTCAACGAAGATGATTGCAGGCGCAGCTGCCTTTGCCTGGTCGAACAAATCGCGAACACGCGATGCACCGACACCGACAAACATTTCAACGAAGTCAGAACCCGAGATCGAGAAGAACGGAACGCCAGCCTCGCCGGCCACTGCCTTTGCAAGCAGGGTCTTACCGGTTCCTGGAGGGCCGTAAAGCAAAACTCCGCGCGGAATCTTTGCGCCGACTGCCTGGAACTTTTGTGGCTCCTTCAAAAACTCTTTGATCTCTTCGAGTTCTTCGATTGCCTCATCGGCACCCGCAACATCGGCGAAGGTGACCTTCGAATTCTCTTTGTTCACCAGACGCGCACGCGACTTGCCGAACTGCATGACACCGCGGCCACCGCCACCGGCGTTGCCCATGATGAACCAGAAGATGACACCGATTACTAGGAAAGGAAGGACGCTCTGCAGAAGCGAGATGTACCAAGGAGTGTTAGGAACTTCGTCGTTGTAACCCTCGGTGATGGTCGAGCTGTCTATGGCCTGAATGATGACCGGGCCGCGTGAAAGTGCGTAGTAGAACTCGATGTTCTGGCCGTATTTGCTGTCTTTGCTCGCCAGCGAGACCTCGACGCGCTGGTCGTTTTCGTGAACAACGACCTTCTGGGCCTTGCCGGTGGTGATGAACTGCATGCCGACGCTGGTGTCGACCACCTTGACGTTCGAGGTGTTGATCATCGAAGAACCAACAAACAGGATGACGACGGCGGCGATTACCCAGAGGAATGGACCACTAAACAGCTTCTTCATATTCACCGGATAAGGCTACCTGCCGGCGCCGACGGCGAACAGAGTTGTTCACCGATGGAGAAATTGACCCTTAGCTGTAGGTCTTTGGGTCGAGAACGGCAACGCCAGGAAGCGTGCGGTAGTTCTCGGCATAGTCGAGGCCGTAGCCAACTACGAACTCGTTAGGAATGTCGAAGCCAATCCAGCGAACGTTAACCTCGACCTTGGCGGCCTCTGGCTTGCGCAGCAGGGCAACGATCTCGACCGAAGCAGCGCCGCGGGCCTCGAGGTTCGAGATCAACCACGACAGGGTCAGTCCCGAGTCGATGATGTCTTCGACGATGAGAACGTGACGGCCAATTAGGTCGGCATCCAGGTCTTTGAGAATTCGAACAACGCCCGACGACTGGGTTCCGTGGCCGTAAGAAGAAACGGCCATCCAGTCCATCTGCACAGGAATCTGCATTGCACGCGAAAGGTCTGCCATCACCATGACTGCACCCTTGAGCACGCCAACCAGCAATACACCTTTATCTGCGTAGTACTCATCGAGCTGGGCGGCCAGCTCTTTGATCTTTGACTGAATTTCTTCAGGGGTGATTAGAACCTTGGTAATGTCTCCGGCAACTTTGTCGAGGTCCACTAGCAGGCTCCTGGTCTTAGCGTTTTCGTGCTTTTCAGCGAAATTTTCTTCGCAATTCGTTCTACTCTAACCCCTGGCAGCGTGAGCGATTTCTGCCCGTGCCAGTTATCGACGATGTCGTCAACAGCCAGGATGTGCGTTCTCGAAAACTCCGGAGCGTGCAGCATCGCCAGCGCCATCACGAGCACGCGGTGGCGAATGGCAAGCGGCATGGCGGCAAAATCATCGACGCCAATCTCGAGCTCGGTGGCCCGAACTTTTACGAATTCGTTGAAGTAGTGCTCGGCCAACTCCGCGAGCGCGGCTTCGTCTTCACGAGCCTGATCGGCCGTGCGGGCCAGTGCGTCGATAATGCCTGCGCCGAGTTCCTGCTCGAGCATCGGCAAAACCTCATCACGGATGCGCACCCGCGTGAATCGCACCTCTTTATTGTGCGGGTCGTGCCACGGCTCGAGCCCGCTGTCGCGGCAGAACGCCTCGGTGGTTTCACGCGAGATGCCAAGCAGTGGGCGAAGGTAGCGCCCGCTGACCTCGGCCATGCCCGACAGCGATCGAGTGCCTGAGCCACGAGTCAGCCCGAGCAGCACGGTTTCAGCCTGGTCATTGAGGGTGTGGCCGAGCATCACAAACTTTGCGTCGTATGCAGCTGCCGCTTCGTCGAGCGCCTCATAACGCGCGGCCCTCGCCGCAGCCTCTGGCCCGCCTGTCTTGCCAACCGAGACCTCGCGAATCAGCACTGGCCCAAGGCCAAGTGCGGTCAGCACATCCATGGTGATCTTTGCGACCTCGGCGGTCACGGCCTGAAGCCCGTGTTCGACAATCACCGCACCAACCGACACCCCTGCGCGCGAACCCTCGAACTGAGCAGCCGCCGCGAGCGCGAGCGAATCGGTTCCGCCTGAGCAGGCGACAAGAATTTGATCTCCGCTGACGACGCCGTGGGCATCCCAGCTTTCGCGAACCGCGCGACGAACATCGGCAATTGCCGGAGTCAAACGCGGGCGCTGTGGCATTCGAACCTAACTAAAAGTGCGTTCGGTAAAGTGTTGCTACAAGCCTATTGAGGAGCACCAATGCCATTCGACGCCGTCATCGAGATCCCTCGCGGAAGCCGCAACAAGTATGAGGTCGACCACGAGACCGGTCGCGTTCACCTCGACCGCGTGCTCTTCACCCCGTTCGTCTACCCAATCGACTACGGCTACTTCGACAACACCCTCGGCGGCGACGGCGACCCGCTAGACGCACTGGTCATGCTCGAGTTCCCTGTCTACCCGGGCGTCGTCGTTTCGGTTCGTCCGGTTGGCTACCTCACCATGGAAGACGACGGCGGAATCGACGAGAAGGTCATCTGCGTTCCTGCTAAGGACAAGCGCTGGGACCACATCCAAGACATCAACGATGTGCCAGAGCAAACCAAGGATGAGCTCAAGCACTTCTTCTCGCACTACAAAGACCTCGAGCCAGGCAAGTGGGTCAAGGTCGGCGACTGGGAAGGCCGCGCAGCAGCCGAGAAGCTAATCGCAGAAGCACAAGAGCGGTTCAAGCATTGATCGGCATGGAGACCTCGTCTATCGAGGTTGGCATCATCACCCTGCTCGACAACTACTTTGACGTCATGCACGAACAGGACATGGACCTGTTCGACGAGGTCTTCCACCAGAGCTCGTGCCTCTACTCGACTCAGGGCAACGAACTTGTAATTCGCCCATACGAGCTCTATCGCTCGCAGGTGGCTGAGCGTCAGTCACCTCGCGAACTTGGCAACAAGCGCCGCGATCACATCATCTTTGTTGACCAGCTCGGCCCAGAGTTGGCAATCGCCCGCGTACAGGTCGAGATGTTTGGCTTTGTCTATCAGGACTACCTGAACCTGGTGAAGCTCGACGGCAAGTGGTGGGTCATGGCCAAGCTTTACGAGCGAACCTCTGAGGCCTCTGCCTAACTCGCGGTTATGGGGCGCTCGGGCGTCCGGCGTAAGGGAACATTTCACCCCAGCGGATCGGCACGATTCGCACGGTTCGCGCAGGGTTCGGCGCTTCAAGCATCATGCCGCCGCCAACGAACACCACAACGTGATATTTATCGCCATCGAAGTTCGATGACTGGGTGTACCAAAGCAGG
>CAITNA010000193.1 GCA_903893675.1 uncultured Micrococcales bacterium | reverse complement strand
GGCGACATCGTGTTGGTCGACCCAGTTGGCGACCGCGTGGTGTTCAACGCAGAACTGTCTGACGCAACTATGCCGATTGAGTTCATCGCAACCGACCGCGAGCCACTGGTTCCGGTTCGCTCGAACATCGGGTCACTCGACGACGCGAAGAAGGCATCGAGCGCAGGCGCAAACGGTGTCGGCCTGTTCCGCACCGAGTTGCTCTATTTGAACTCGTCGACTCAGCCGAGCGTCGAAACCCAAAGCGCGCTCTATGCAGAGATTCTCGCGGCGGCGCCCGAAGGCCCAATCGTGGTTCGCACGATCGATGCCGGAAGCGACAAGCCTGTTCCGTTCTTGAACATGCCACACGAAGAGAACCCGTCGCTCGGTGTTCGCGGCTATCGCCTGATCGTCGAGCACAGACATTTCATCGTCGACCAGCTGCAGTCGCTTGAGTTTGCGCGTGCGCATACCGGTCGCGAGGTCTGGGTCATGGCCCCGATGATTGCCACCGCCGCCGAAGCCCGCGAGTTCGCGGCCCTGGCCAAGAGCATCGGTCAGTTCAAGGTCGGCATCATGGTCGAGACTCCTTCGATCGTCACCCAGATCGCAGACCTCAAGGGTCAGATCGACTTCTTGTCTGTCGGCACCAACGACCTCTCGCAATACCTGTTTGCCGCCGACCGCATGAACCCTGCTCTCGGTTTGCTGCTCAACCCTTGGCAGCCTGGACTAATTCGCACACTTGCTCGCATCGCAAGCGAGTCCCTCGAGGCTGGCATCTCGAGCGGTGTCTGTGGTGAGAGCGCGAGCGACCCGGCATTTGCAGTTGTGCTCGCCGGTCTTGGCATGAAGTCAGTTTCGTCTTCGCCATCGCAGGTTGGTGCAGTGAAGGCAGCACTAAGCGCAGTCACAGAGGCAGACGCAAAGCGCATCGCACACGACGTGCAGAAGTTTGCAACCGCCGAAGAGGCGAAGGCGTTCGTTCTCGCCGAGCTGCAAAAACTTAACTAGTTGCCAACGGCAACTGAGAGGCGGCAGCAATGCTAGAAATTCGTCATTCCAAAGTAACCGTGGTTGGTGCAGGCGCTGTCGGCTCATCGACCGCATACGCGATGTTGATTCGCAGTTCTGCAAGAGAAATTGTCTTGTATGACATCGATAGCGCGAAAGTGACCGCAGAAGTTCTCGACCTGGCACACGGAACGTCATTCACCGGTGCGTCATCAATCGATGGCGGAAGCGACATCGACCTAACTTCAAACAGCGACGTCATCGTGATCACCGCTGGCGCAAAGCAGAAGCCTGGTCAAACTCGACTGGAGCTCGCCGGAATCAACTTCAAGATTCTCGAGGCCATGCTGCCGAAGCTGCTCTCGCTTTCACCGAACGCAGTTTTCGTTCTGGTCACCAACCCCTGCGATGTTCTTGCCACCGCCGCATTACAAATCACCGGCTTGCCAGCATCGCGAGTCTTCTCGTCTGGCACCGTTCTCGACACCTCGCGTCTGCGCTGGCTGCTCGGCGACCGACTCAAGGTCAGCACCACGAGCATCCACGCACTGATCATCGGTGAACACGGAGACTCGGAGTTCCCGCTCTGGTCTCAGGCGTCAATCGGGCCGGTGCCGCTGTCAGAGTGGAAGACCAGCGAAGGTCGCCCGCTCTCGCTCGACGAGCTAAACGCGATTCACAACACCGTGAAGACCGCTGCCTATCGAGTGATCGAGGGCAAGGGCGCGACGAACTACGCCATCGGGCTCTCGGCTGCACGAATCGTCGAGGCCGTGCTAACCGACGAAGAGGCGATCTTGCCGGTCTCGTCAGTGCTTTCGAACTACCACGGCGTTTCTGGGCTGGCCATGTCTGTGCCGACCCTGGTCAATGCGCAGGGTGCGGCGAAGGCCATCGAGGTTTCAATGGATGCCTCAGAGCAGGCGGCCTTCGAGAAATCGGCCGCAGCCATCCGAGCTTCGCTTGATTCTCTCGGTCTCTAAGGAATACCTGAAGGCTCGAAGGGGTTAGCCAAGTATGAGCATTCGCGAAGTTGAACTCACCCTGATCGACGGCACCAAGACCACCCTCGGCAAACTGGGCAAAGGCCCTGTTCTCGTGGTGAATGTGGCCTCGCGCTGCGGCCTGACCCCGCAATACGAAGCGCTCGAGGCCCTGCAGAAGAAGTATGGCCCGCGCGGCTTCACCGTGGTGGGCCTGCCTAGCGACCAGTTCAAGCAGGAGCTCTCGAGCAACGAGGCTGTCGCCGAATACTGCTCGATGACCTGGGGAGTGACCTTCCCGATGACCGAGATGATCAAGGTAAACGGTCGCAACCGCCACGAGCTCTACAAGGGCCTGGTCAAGACCAAGGACTCAAAGGGGCTTGCCGGGCCAGTCATGTGGAACTTCGAGAAGTTCCTAATTGGCAAGGATGACTCGATTCAGCGTTTCCGCCCAACCACCAAGCCAGACGACCCGAAGGTCATCGAGGCGATTGAGGCTGCTCTCTAGCTAGAGACCGTTCTCGGCACGGAAAACGTGCACGATTGCATTGGCGTGGCCGTGGCCCATTTCGTGTTCATTCTTGAGCACAGCCACCATCTCCATGTGGGTCTTTGACTTGTGCTTCTTCAGGATGTTCATCCAGTAGTCAATCGGCTTGCCGTACTTCTTCTCGATAGAAGGAAAGTAACTCTTCGGGCCTTGAACTTTTTCTGCCACTTGTTCTCCTAGATTGCTTTTCGAAGCGCGGCCAGCAGGCCGTCGACATCTTCTTCGGTGGTGTCCCACGAACACATGAGTCGAACCTGACCGATGGTGTGATCCCAGATGTAAAAAGGGAACTCATCTTGCACGGCCTCGTAGACATGCTGAGGCAAAATCGGGAACACCGCATTGGCATCGACTGAGTATGGAATTGCAAAACCGAGTTCGCGAATGCCTGCTTCGAGTCGTTTAGCCATCGCGTTCGCGTGCGTGCCGTTTGCAATTGCGAGTTCGCTGTGGTTCTCGAGAAGCGTGATTAGCTGCGCGCTGACAAAGCGCATCTTGCTCGAAAGCTGCATCAGCGACTTGCGCAGGAACGGAATTCGGTTGGTGTACTTGTCATTCAAGATGACAACTGCCTCAGCGCCCATTGCACCGATCTTGGTTCCGCCGAAACTGAGCAGATCGACACCGGCGTCGGTGGTGAATTCTTTGAAGCTCTTGCCTAGCGCGGCGGCTGCGTTTGAAAGTCGTGCGCCATCCATGTGAAGTGGCAACCCGATTGAGTGGGTGTATTCGGCGATGGCTTTGATCTCGTCGATCGAATAGAGGGTGCCGCATTCAGTGGTCTGCGTGATCGAAACCACGCCAGGCTGTGCGCGTTGAACGCTGCCCATGTCGAACACCTGAGTTG
>CAITNA010000192.1 GCA_903893675.1 uncultured Micrococcales bacterium | reverse complement strand
CGCTCGAGTTCGCGCATTGCAGCCTCGCCAACCTGCTCGGTTCGCTTAACGTATGCAATTTGTGCATCCGAGAGCAGCTCGCGAGCAATCCAGTTGCGGGTCAGCTTGTTGCGGTTGCCCGCTTCAGCCAAGACCTCGGCAATTTCGAGACCGACCGGATAGATGGTCTTGAGGTCTGCCCAGAGTGCTTCGAAGTCCCAGTCTTTTCCGCTGCCTTCGAAGATGTGGTTCGAAACGATGTTGTCGATGACATCCTCGAGGAAGGTGTCGACGCGTGACTGAATGTCATCGCCTTCTAGGATGTGGCGACGGTCGTTGTAGATCGCATCGCGCTGGCGCGACATGACGTCGTCATACTTCAAAACGTTCTTGCGGATCTCGGCGTTGCGCGCCTCAACCTGCGACTGTGCCGACTGAATTGCGCGGCTAACAACCTTCGACTCGATTGCGGTGTCGTCTGGAACACCAGGGCGGTTCATCAGAGCCGCAGCTGCGCCAGAGTTGAACAGACGCATCAGGTCATCGGTCAGCGATAGGTAGAAGCGTGACTCACCTGGGTCACCCTGACGACCCGAACGACCACGAAGCTGGTTGTCGATTCGACGCGACTCGTGACGCTCGGTGCCGAGCACGTAGAGACCGCCAACTGCGATGACCTTCTCGGCTTCTTGGGCAACGTGCGCCTTGACTGCCTCGAACTCGGTTGCCCAAGCTGCTTCGTATTCTTCTGGGCTCTCGTCGACGTGCAGGCCGCGCTTGTTCAAAGCCTCAACGGTTAGGAACTCGGAGTTACCGCCGAGCATGATGTCGGTGCCTCGACCGGCCATGTTGGTGGCAACGGTTACGGCGCCGAGACGACCAGCCTGAGCAACGATTGCTGCTTCGCGGGCGTGGTTCTTGGCGTTCAAAACCTCGTGGCGCACGCCGCGCTTGGCAAGCAGGCGCGAAAGGTATTCGCTCTTCTCCACGGATGTGGTTCCAACCAATACTGGCTGGCCCTTCTCGTGGCGCTCGGCGATGTCTTCGACCACCATGGCGAACTTGATCTCTTCGTTCTTGTAGATCAGATCTGAGCGGTCGAGACGAACCATCGGCTTGTTGGTAGGAATTGGCACAACGCCGAGCTTGTAGGTGCTCAAGAATTCGGCCGCTTCGGTCTCAGCAGTACCGGTCATGCCCGAAAGCTTGTTGTAGAGACGGAAGTAGTTCTGCAGGGTAATGGTCGCGAGGGTTTGGTTTTCGGCCTTAACCTCGACGCCTTCCTTGGCTTCGATCGCCTGGTGAACACCTTCGTTGTAGCGACGTCCGGCGAGGATTCGGCCGGTGTGTTCATCGACGATGAGAACTTCACCGTTCATCACTACGTAGTCTTTGTCGCGCTTGAACAGCGACTTCGCGCGAATTGCGTTGTTCAGGAACGAGATCAGCGGAGTGTTCGCCGATTCGTAGAGGTTGTTGATGCCGAGGTAATCCTCGACCTTGGCGATGCCTTCTTCAAGGATGCCGACAGTGCGCTTCTTTTCGTCGACTTCATAGTCAATAACCGGCTGAAGCTTCTCTGCGATTGATGCGAACTCGGTGAACCAACGGTTCGCCTCGCCCGAGGCAGGGCCCGAGATGATCAGAGGGGTGCGCGCCTCGTCGATAAGGATCGAGTCGACCTCATCGACGATTGCAAAGTAGTGACCGCGCTGAACGAGGTCGGCCTTCTGCCATGCCATGTTGTCGCGCAGGTAGTCGAAACCAAATTCGTTGTTGGTTCCATAAGTGATGTCGCAGAGGTATTCCGCGCGACGCTGGGCTGGCTCTTGTCCGCTCAGGATGCAGCCGGTGGTCATGCCGAGGGCGCGGAACACGCGACCCATGAGCTCTGACTGGTAGCCGGCCAAGAAGTCGTTGGTGGTGACGATGTGAACACCGCGACCTGGGATGGCGTTGAGGTAGGCAGCGGTCGTGGCGACCAGGGTCTTACCTTCACCGGTCTTCATTTCGGCGATGTTGCCAAGGTGCAATGCGGCACCACCCATGAGCTGAACGTCGAAGTGACGCATTCCGAGGGTGCGCTTCGAGGCTTCGCGGACGGCCGCGAATGCTTCTGGCAGAAGATCGTCGAGGCTCTCGCCAGCGGCATAGCGTTCGCGCAGGGTCGCGGTTTCGCCCTTGAGCTCGTCATCGGTCAGCGAAGCAAACGACTCTTCGAGCTCGTTTACCGACTTGGCGTAGTTGCGAAGCTTTGCGAGCAGTCGGCCTTCGCCGGCGCGCAGAACTTTGTCGATGATATTGGCCAAAATCGCTCCTAAATGGGTCTTTGACCATCTTAGGCGAGGCAGATGGCCCGATTCAGGGGCTATTCAGGCCCTCCACAGCCAGTTGGGGGCTAGGTCAGCCGAGGGTGATGACCCCGTAGTTCCAACCCTTGCGGCGATAGACCACTGAGGGCTTGTCGGTAGCCGAATCGTGGAACAGATAGAAGTCGTGGCCGACCAGCTCCATTCGATAGAGGGCGTCGTCGACGCTCATGGGCTCATCCTTGAATTCTTTGTGGCGAATCACGATCGGGCTCTGACCCAGCTCGTCGATCTCGTCGTTGTCTGGGTCTGCCCCGCCCTTGCCGATCAGCAGCTCGAGGTCGGCCGGCACCACATCGAGGGCGGCAAAGTCGGTCGCCGTGAGTTCGCTGGTGCCCGGTGAGCCATGGCGGCCGTGGTGCACCTTGCGCTTGTCTGAGGCGCGGCGCAGGCGCTCGGTGAGCTTGCCAAATGCGATGTCGAAGGCCGAGAACTTGTCGGCGGCAACGGCCTCAGCGCGAACCCAGTGGCCACCGTGGTGGACCGTGAGCTCTACCTGATCTTCGGGGCCGGAGTTTCGCGAGTGGTCGTGACGGGTCACCTTAATCGAAAGTTCTTGAACCTTGTGGGCGAACTGCTCCACTTTGTGCGCGCGCTCAGCGACATATTCTTTGAAGCGCTCTGACACTGCGAGGTTGCGGGCTGAAATTGAGATTTCCATGGTGACCTCCTAAAGGACCACCTCGCCAATGAGGCGATACCTTGCAATCAAGATAGACCCGTTTTCATTTCTGTGTTGCCATTTTCAAAGAAGTTTGGGCGAGGGTCGAAAACCCCGCCACGGATGCACCTGCCGCACGGCATGCCGCGGCCAGCTCGCCGAGGGTGGCGCCTGTCGTCGTGATGTCGTCGACCAGCCAAACCGCCTTGCCGGTCAGCGGGCGACCGATTGTTATGGCACCGGCAAGGTTGCTTCGCCGCTGATCGGAGCTAAGCCCGGCCTGGTCGG
This sequence comes from uncultured Micrococcales bacterium, assembly GCA_903893675.1. Classification (GTDB taxonomy): domain Bacteria; phylum Actinomycetota; class Actinomycetes; order Actinomycetales; family Microbacteriaceae; genus Rhodoluna. The sequence goes on along the minus strand of CAITNA010000192.1, from coordinate 6,169 downwards.
CAACATCTCGCACCAGCCGAGCCTCGAGCACGGGCAGCCCCCAGGCCCGGCCAAGCGTGGCTGCAATCACGGCGGCAGGAACGAACCCGCGGGCTCGCGTTGCCTGGGCCGAAGAAGGCGCGGCCACCAGCCAATCGGCCTGGGGCCTGGGTTGCTCGGCCGCCAGTCTCGAGGCGAGCGACTGCCCTAGCGCGAACAGCCCGCCCGACTTGAAAGCGTGCATCAACTGACTGCCGAGTTGCTCGTATTCGATCAGGCAGAAACCCTCGAGCCCCGCTCGACTTATCGCTCGAACGCTTTCGTTCAACTCGAGCCGACAACGCTCGCAGAGCACCGAGGGCTCTCGCCCACACGAGACACAGTTGCTCGGCAGAAACATCTCAAACAGGCGCACGCAAAAACACTTGCAAAGAAAAACGCTGGATGTGCATCCGAGATGAAATCTGTGCACAAGATTGCGTGCGCAGAGCGTTTGTGGGAAACGAAAGGAAAGCGCGAGAGAACTCGCGGCGAACCGCAGTCTAGAAGTGCAGTCTAGAAGTGCAGCTGCTTCACGCCGGTTTTGACGAGCTGCCAGGTGAAGCCGCGCAGCTCGAGAACGGCTCCGTGCGAATCGAGCACTAGCTGGGTGGAGTCGGTGCTCGACGCCACGAACTCGACGGCACCTGCAATTGCGGTGAGGGTCTTGGTGTCGCCGCCGATGGTCACGATGGTTGGCGTTGTGACGAGGCCGTCGACCGCAGAAACGAAGCCAACGGAGTTCTCGCCTATCCAGCCGATTCCGTTGCCGACAATCTTCGCGTTCGAAAGCAGCAACGGGTCGCCAATGCCGATTGGCACACCTTGATAGTCACGGATGATCGCAGCCGAATAGAGACTCGTCTGAGCCCCGTTGCGCAGCACTACGGCAAGACGCGAGCCTTCTTTCGAGATAGCGAAACTGACGTGGTCATACTGGGTCAGCCAACCACCGAAGGCGAAGATCGGCCTGCCGGTTCGATCGAACGCGCGAAGCACCGAAGCCTTGCCGCTGCCAAGGCTGAAGGTGTAGCCCTGCGGGTCAATGGCTGGTCGCAGCAAGTTCGGGCGGCCATCGACAAGGGTCGGCACGGTTGCGCCCTTGTAGTTCTTGACCACCGAGACACCGTTGCTATTGAGATAGGCAACCAAGGTGTTCTCGTTGTTGACTGCGAAGTCAGTGGCCTGCAGAGCCTTAGCCTGCGGGCTCGCCGCTTCAACCGAGTTGGCCCCCGATAGATTGCCGAGCGTGCCATCGCCTAGCTGATACGGAATCGTGTTGGTGCTGAGTGCTAGTCGGTATGGCAACTCAGAGATCGACTGCGGTGCGTGAACGATTCGAATCACGGTTCCATAGACCGAAGTCACCTGAGTCAGAGTCGCATTCAACTGGGCAAGCATGTGCTGCAGCTGATCGGTGGTGGCCTTTGCCGCGGCGGCATTCAAGTCGACAACAGCAGTGCCATCGGTGATTGGCACCGACTCAAGCGACAGCTTTGTGCCGTTAGGGAAACTGTTGTGAGCAGCCTTGCTCAGCCACGGGCTCGGGCCGGCCAAAAGCGCAGACACCAAACGAGTTCCGGTTGAGGGGCGCGTCGGGAACCAGCGCAGATCTGGAATCAGGTAGCGCATCTGCTGGTCATAAAAGTAGAGGTTGTAACTCTGGAACAAGACGTCGAAAACCGGGCGAACCAGGATGGTCGCATTTGGCGCGCTCGAGATTCGCCACTGGCCGTTTTCTTTTGCAAACTCGAACTTGAGAGTGTGACTCTCAGGCGAGGTGAAAGTTGTGTAGCGCCCCTGCTCATCGACGTTCGCTGCCGCCTGAACCACAACCGTTGCGGCGGCGGTGCCCTGGTATGAAATCACCGGGCGAGAGTTTTCGATGTAGAGATTCTGAGTTGGGCTCCAAGTCGATGCGAGCTTCGAAGTCAGAAATTCGCGCGCAACCAGGTAGTCATCCTTGGGGCCGGTGAAGGCGTTGATGAAGCCGTTCAAGATCTCTGACTGACCATCGCCCTTGCTCGGACCATTCGGCGAATAGTAGGTGTAGTCGCTGGTCACGGTCGACTGGATGTCGCTGCCGACCTGAACGGCAGAATCGGTTGGAATCTGGGCACAGCCACTGAGGGCGAGCACGCCAATAACGAGCGCGGCCAGAACTGACTTACGCATCGGCCACCTTCTTCTTTGGTGGCAGCGGCAGCGGCGACTGACTGAAGGCCACGCCCTGACGGCGAGGCAGGGTCAGGCGGAAGCTCGCGCCTTCGCCCGGCTTGGCCCATACCTGAAGCCAGCCGTTGTGCAGGGCGGCGTCGGCCTGAGCGATCGACAGGCCGAGACCGGTGCCGCCGATGCTGCGCTTGCGGGCTGGGTCTGCGCGCCAGAAGCGAGAGAAGACATTGTCGAGCTGGTCGCGGTTCATGCCGACGCCGTGGTCGGTCACGCTAACCGCAACGGCGTTCTTAGCCTCACCGATTGCGACGTGGATGGGCTTGCCTTCACCGTGCTCAACGGCGTTGGCGAGCAGGTTGCGAATCAGCCGCTCGATGCGCTGCTCGTCGAACTCCGCAATTACCTCGCTCTTGGCGGTCTCGAGAATGATGTCGGTGCCACGTTTCTTGGCGATGCCATCCACAGATGTGATTGCTGACTCGACGGTTTCGACCAGGTTGAACTTTTCGAAGCGGCCCTGAATTGCACCGGCGTCGTAGCGCGAGATCTCTAGAAGAGCCTCGAGCAGTCGCTCAAAGCGCACGATCTGCGAATGCATTGCCTCGGCGCTCTTGGCAAGTGGCTCAACCATGCTCGAGCGATTGTCATAGATCAGCTCATCGGCCATCTTGATTGCCGTAAGCGGAGTGCGCAGCTCGTGACTTACGTCGGCCACGAATTGCTGCTGAATCTTCGAGACGCTCTTGTAGTCGTCAATCTGCTTTTGCAGCGAGACGGTCATCTTGTTGAACGAACGCGCCAGCTGCGCCAAAACGTCTTCGCCCTTTTCAGGCAAGCGCTCATCGAGCTCGCCGCCTTCGATGCGCTCGGCAACTTCTGCCGCCAATCGAATCGGGCCGGTGATGCGCGATGAAACCAAATAGGAAACAAGGGCAATCAACGCGAGCAGAACGAGCCCACCGATGACAAGAGTGCCCTGCACCAGGTTGAGCGTCTGCTGCTCTGGGTTCAGGTCATAGACCAGATAGAGCTCGTATTTGCCGGCAAGCGGAATGTCGAGCTTCGAGCCGACCACCAAACCAGGATGCTTCGCCTGCCCGACCTGAATCGAAACCGACTGGTAGACCAGCTTGTTGTCGGTTTGTTGCACCCGCTCGCGAATGACAGGCGAGATAAGGGCGATGTCGAGGCTCGACGAGATCGGGCTCTGCAGCAACAGCGACTGCTGACCCGGCTCGCGCAGCAGCGCCACCCAGCGGGTCTGGCTCGAGGTGGTGTTCTCGAGCTTCGGCACGATCGAGTTCATCAGGGTCTGCAGCGCCACTTCGTCGGTAGCGCTCGAGGCCGAGAAAGTGCCCTGAATCTCGCCCACTGCGCGCTCAGACTCCTGAAGAACATCTTGAACACGGGTTTGAAAAAGGCCGTTGCCGATGCCGAAAGACAAAAATCCACCGAGCACGATCAGCGCGACACCGCTGAGTGCAACGGTTGAGATGACCGAGCGAGCCTGAAGCGAGCGTCGCAAAAGTGACGCAAAACGCTTGAACAGGTTGGCCATTAGTTGGCTAGACGCCGGCCTTATAGCCGCGACCACGGATGGTCGTCACGATCTGTGGCTCATCCGGGTTCTCTTCGATCTTCGAACGAAGGCGCTGAATGTGCACGTTCACCAAGCGGGTGTCGACCTTATTCTTGGTCTCGTTCGGGTCTGGCAGATTCTTGTGATCCCAAACCTCTTTGAGCAACTCTTCGCGAGTGAAGGTGTGGTCTGGGGTCTCTGCGATGGTGAGCAGCAGTTTGAACTCGAGTGGGGTCAACGAAATTCGAAGCCCATTGCGACGAACCTCGTATGCCGAGACGTCGATGTCGATTGGTCCGATGGTGATGTGAGTATCGTCTTTGCGAACTGGGCGGGTCATCACCGCGTTGATCTTGGCGACCAACTCTTTGCCACCGTATGACTTCTTGATGTAGTCGACCGCTCCGAGTTCGAGCGCGCGCTCAACCTCTTCGATGTCGGTCTTGGCGCTTGCCATGAGAATCGGCACATTCGAAATCGCAAGCATCTGTGGCAGAAGGTCGATTCCTTGGATGCCCGGCAGCTGCCAATCGAGAACGACGATGTCTGGCTTGCTCTTCTTGAAAACCTCGAGCGCCTGGTTGCCGTCGGTGCAGGTGATTACTTTGTGGCCGGCATTGCCGAGCCACATTTCGGCCATGTCGAGCACGGGTTGTTCGTCTTCGACGACCAGAATCTTCCAGCTCAACAGGTGCTCCTAGTAGCGGTAGTGCTCGGGCTTGTATGGGCCTTCGATCGGAACTCCGATGTAGTCGGCCTGCAGTGGGGTTAACTCTGTCAATTGAACACCGAGCGCCGCAAGGTGCAAACGGGCAACCTTCTCGTCTAGGTGCTTAGGCAGCACGTAGACCCCGAGCGGATACTGATCGCGCTTGGTGAACAGCTCGATCTGGGCAAGCACCTGGTTGCTGAACGAGTTGCTCATCACGAAGCTTGGGTGGCCGGTGGCGTTGCCGAGGTTCATCAGACGACCCTCGCTGAGCACCAGAATCGAGCGGCCATTTGGCAATTCCCACTCGTGAACCTGTGGCTTGATCTCGATGCGCTTGGCGCCGGCCAACTTGGCAAGGCCTGCCATGTCGATCTCATTGTCGAAGTGGCCCACGTTGGCGACGATGGCGTTGTGCTTCATGCCGAGCATGTGCTCAACGGTAATCACGCCGGTGTTGCCGGTTGCAGAGATAAAGATGTCAACCTCGCCGAGCACAGCCTCGATGGTGCTGACCTGGTAGCCATCCATCGCGGCCTGCAGCGCGCAGATCGGGTCGATCTCGGTGACAATCACGCGAGCACCCTGACCGCGCATTGCATCGGCCGAACCCTTGCCCACATCGCCATAGCCGGCAACGAGAACAACCTTGCCGCCGATGAGAACGTCGGTGGCACGGTTGAGGCCGTCAGGAAGCGAGTGGCGAATTCCATACTTGTTGTCGAACTTCGACTTGGTAACCGAGTCGTTGACGTTAATCGCAGGAAACAGCAGACCGCCGTTTGCGTGCAGCTCATAGAGACGGTGCACACCGGTGGTGGTCTCTTCGGTAACGCCCTGAATCTGCTTCGAGATTTCGGTGTAGCGAGTTGGCGCAGTTGCAACCGAACGCTTCAAAACATCGAGGATGATTTTCCACTCGTCGCTGTCGTCGGCCTTCGCGGTTGGCACTGAACCTGCGAGCTCGTATTCGCGACCCTTGTGAACCAGAAGAGTTGCGTCGCCGCCGTCGTCGAGAATCATGTTCGGGCCGTGAGCTGCGTTGTCGCCCCAAACCAAAATCTGCTCGGTGCACCACCAGTACTCTTCGAGAGTTTCGCCCTTCCAGGCGAAGCAAGGGACACCCTTTGGATTGTCTACGGTTCCGGTTGGGCCGACTACGACAGCGGCGGCAGCTTCATCCTGGGTTGAAAAGATGTTGCACGATGCCCAGCGCACCTCGGCACCAAGGGCAACGAGGGTCTCGATCAGAACCGCGGTCTGCACGGTCATGTGCAGCGAGCCCGCGATGCGAGCGCCCTTGAGCGGCCGGCTGGCGGCGAACTCGGCACGAAGCGCCATGAGGCCAGGCATCTCGTGCTCGGCAAGGCGAATCTGGTGGCGACCGGCTTCGGCGAGCGTTAGGTCTTTGACTTTGTAAGGGAAGGGAGCGTTCATCCCTATTAGTTTAAGCGCGAATTAGGCCGAGCAATTCGTCGCGAACGGCAGCCATGGTCTCCTGGTTGGCGGCCTCGACGTTTAGGCGAAGCAGTGGCTCGGTGTTCGAACTGCGAACGTTTGCCCACCACCAGTTGCTCTGTGGCTTCGAACTCAGGGTGATGCCGTCGAACTGCTTCTTGCGAAGGATGGCGATGCGGGTCTCAAGCTCTGGGGCCTGAACGTCGGTGCTCAAACCCTTGGCAAATCGG
>CAITNA010000191.1 GCA_903893675.1 uncultured Micrococcales bacterium | reverse complement strand
CCTCGATCGCACTTTGCGCAATTACCCGGGTAATGCCGATGTATTTATCAACATGATTGACGGCGCTCGAAACGCGACCAAGTTCCGTTTGCAGCACCGCGTGTCGCTGAACGTGCCGATGATCGCAGAGATTAAGTCGATTTTCGGTTCGAAGGTGTTCGTCGGTGGTGACGAACTAAACGATGTCAGTGGTGGTCTTGTAAGTTCGCTGGTGATAGATCAGGGGATTGGCCTCGGCTCCGACGAGCCCTTCCATCACTTCGACAATGACGACAGCGTTTGATTCAACCGAGTGAATTTCTCGGATGCGGCAAATCAGCACTGAACTGACGCCATCGAAAATAGGCAAACCATAAGGGCCTGGGGTCCAATCCGAGTCGCTGAAGCGCTTGGTGTGATCCGCTGCCAACTTCTGAGCCAGCGGAATATTTGATTCAGTCAGTGTGTGAATGGCGACGTATTTCGCTTTGCACAGGTGAGCCCAGGTGCTTGCGCCGCTGGCGACGTTGAAGCTGGCTAGTGGCGGGGTAGCACCAAGCGAGGTCATCGAGGTTGCGGTGAAGCCCACCGGATCGCCGTTCTCGGCGTTTAGCGTGATGATTGCCACGCCTGATGCATGACGACGGAAAACCGCCTTGAGGGCATCGACTGGATTTGTTTCGGCTGCGAAGGCCATTGAACCTACCTAAATATCCCTTCCAGACTAAGCGAAAACTAGAATTGAGGGCATTGGAGGCCTAATGTCGATTCGCATCGCAGACCTGCGCGGGCAGCGCCTAACTCCCTCTGCGATTCGCGAACTGGTTCCAAGGGCCGCCCTCGACATCACCGAGGCCGCAAAGTCAGCCGCTCAGGTAATCGATGCCGTGCGCAGCCGCGGAGTCGAGGCGATTGCCGAGCTAAGCCAGCGTTTCGACGGTTTCGTTGCAGACCCGCTCTGGGCCAGCCAATCTGAACTCGACGCGGCGCTTACCCAGCTCGAACCTGGGCTTCGCGAGGCCATCGAAGAGTCGATCGCCCGAGTTCGCAAAACCAGCCGCGATGCCCTGCCAAGCACCGTGACCACCAGGCACCAATCGGGCGGCACAGTCACGACCCGCTATGTGCCTATCGAATCGGTTGGGCTCTATGTTCCTGGTGGCAAGGCGGTTTACCCGTCGAGTGTCGTGATGAATGTGGTGCCGGCGCAGATTGCCGGGGCAACCCGTCTCGTCATCGCAACTCCAGGTCAGAAAGACTTCGGCGGCCGCGCGCATCCAACGGTTCTAGCAACCGCGAAGCTTCTTGGTGTCACCGAGGTCTTGGTTGTCGGCGGACCAGCAGCAATCGCCGCGTTGGCCTACGGGGTCCACCAAATCGGCTTGCAGCCTGTCAACCTGATCACCGGCCCCGGCAACATCTACGTCGCAGCCGCGAAGCGTCTTGTGCGCGGAACCGTTGGAATTGACTCTGAAGCCGGCACCACAGAGATTCTCGTGATTGCAGACGAGACCGCGAACGCACGTTTTATCGCGCTCGACCTAATCAGTCAGGCAGAGCACGACGAGGCTGCGGCTTCGGTTTTGGTCACCGATAGTGAAGCCCTCGCACACGCGGTTATCAATCACTTGGATGAGCTCATCCCAGAAGCCACGCACAGTGAGCGAATTGCAACGGCACTGGCGGGGCAGCAGAGCGCAGTGGTGCTCGTCGATTCGATTGAAGCGGCGATCGAATTCGCAAATGCCTATGCAACCGAGCACCTCGAGATCGTCACGGCCGACGACACCAACGTGCTGACCCAGATCACCAACGCGGGGGCAATCTTCATTGGCAACTATTCGCCGGTCGCTCTGGGCGACTACATGGCCGGCTCGAATCACGTGCTGCCGACGGGCGGCACGGCTCGCTTCAATGCCGGGCTCGGTGTGCACACCTTCCTTCGCGCGCAGCAGGTCGTCGATTACTCGGCAAGCGAGCTGGCACTGATTGCGCAGAAGATTGACACTTTCGCCAGGGCAGAGGGCTTGGATGCTCATGGTCAGGCCGTTACCGAACGACTCAAGTAGTCTGAACTCAAGCAAAGGAGCCTGAATGCATTGCCCGTTCTGCCGCTACCCAGATTCGCGAGTTATCGACTCGCGCACCTCTGACGACGGTTCATCAATTCGCCGTCGCCGCGAATGCCCGCAGTGCAACCAGCGCTTCAGCACCACAGAAACCGCATCGCTCGTCATCGTCAAGCGAAGTGGCGTTGCCGAACCTTTCAGTCGCGACAAGATCGTTGGCGGACTTCGCAAGGCTTGCCAGGGTCGCCCGGTAACCGAGGCCGACCTTGCGCTGCTTGCCCAAAAGGTCGAGGAGACCATCCGAGCCACCGGTGCCGCCCAGGTTGAGGCTCACGACGTGGGTTTGGCCATCCTTGGCCCGCTTCGCGAACTCGACGAGGTTGCCTACATGCGCTTCGCAAGCGTCTACCAGGGTTGGGAGTCGCTCGATGACTTCGAGCAGGCCATCAAGCTGATGCGCCTGGAACACGCCATCGACAAAACCGACGAAGTGGCAAAAACCGACGAATAAGTCATTTACTATTTACTCGGAACGGGATCGGCGAATACGCGGGTCCCGTACTGCTTTAAGCATTAACCTTGAGGCGTGCTCTACCGCCTAATCTTCAAACTCTTCTTCGCCAACTTGGATGCCGAACTCGCGCACCACATTGGCATGGCGGCAATTCGCATGCTGGGTGCCACTTCGCTTTCGAATTTGCTGCGCGTGAAGTCATCGCAGTCGGTGAATGCGTTTGGGTTGCACTTTGATTCCCCATTTGGATTGGCTGCTGGCTTCGACAAGAACGCGGTTGCCATCAAGGCACTTGGCGACCTTGGCTTCTCGCACGTCGAGGTTGGCACCGTGACCGCAGTCGCACAAAGCGGCAACGACAAGCCCCGACTATTTCGTTTGATTGCAGATCGTGCGCTGATAAACCGCATGGGCTTCAACAATCAAGGTGCGGCTGTGGTTGCCGCTCGCATCGCAAAGACTCGCGAACGTTACGGCAAGAGCCTTCCGGTGATTGGTGTGAACATCGGCAAATCTCGCGTTGTCGACGTTGAAGACGCGGTTGCCGACTACCGCACCAGCGCCAGACTGCTGGCCCCGGTCGCTAACTACATCGCGGTGAATGTTTCATCGCCAAACACGCCTGGTCTTCGCTCGCTGCAATCAGTCGAAGCGCTGAAACCAATCTTGGATGCAGTCATCGAGGAATCGCTCGGCAAGCCTGTGCTGGTCAAGATTGCACCAGACCTGGCTGACGAAGACGTCATAGCCGTTGCCAAGCTCGCCAAAAAGTTGAAACTTGCCGGAGTTATCGCGACCAACACAACAATTTCGCGAGCGGGCTTGAAGTCTTCGGCCGAGCTCGTCGCGAGCAGGGGAGCAGGCGGCCTTTCGGGTGCTCCACTCAAGTCTCGTTCACTCCAGGTGTTGCAGCTGCTGCGCAAGTCACTGCCGGCAGAGATCGCAATCATTTCGGTGGGTGGCGTCGAAACCGCGACCGATGTGCGCGAGCGCATGGCTCTGGGTGCAACTCTGGTGCAGGGCTACAGCGGCTTCATCTTCGAAGGTCCGCTTTGGGCTCGCAAGATCAAGAAGCAACTCACATGACCGAACTGGTCCTTTGGGTCGATGACCTCGAGCGAGCATCGGTTTTCTATGAGGCACTGCTCCAGTTAGAAGCAAAAGTCGATTCTGCGGGTTATCGCCAACTGGTTTCGGCAGCGCACACGTTGCACTTGCACGAAATTCCGGCTGAATACCGCAGCGCCGACGTCTCTGGCGAATACCCAGTGCGCGAAGATGCCGTCATGAAGCCTGTCTTTGCAGTGGCTTCCATCGCAGACGCCCTTCGGCGAACCACGGGCCACGCAAGGCTAGGCAAGGCATTCGGTCATGACGACAAGCTGATGCAAGACGTCATTGACCCAGAGGGCAACCTAATTCAGCTGCTCGAATAATTAGCAGAGACGAGTGTCTGGAGCCTTGGTTTCGCGAGGGTCATACTCGGCAACCGGCTTCAAAATCTCGGTGACCTTATCCATGATCTCTGCAGGAATCTCGACGCCAACTGCACCAAGGTTCGAGGTGATCTGCTCGGGTGAAGTTGCACCGACGATTGCTGACGAAACGTTGTCGTTCTGCAGCACCCAGGCCAAAGCAAACTGTGCCATGGTCAGGCCAAGCTCGTCTGCGAGTGGGCGAAGCAACTGAACACGAGTGAGTACGTCTTCTGCGAGGTACTTGGTCATCGAGCCGCCGACCTTCTCGTTCGAAGCACGTGAGCCTTCAGGCAGCGGCTGTCCAGGCTGGTACTTGCCGGTCAACACGCCCTGGGCCATAGGCGACCAAACGATCTGCGAGACACCGAGTTCGCGCGAGGTAGGAATTACCTCGGCCTCGATTACGCGCCAGAGCGCCGAGTACTGCGGCTGGTTCGAAATCAGCTGGAAGCCGAGTTCCTTCGAAAGTTTGTGTGCCGCGCGAATCTGATCCGCGCTCCACTCAGAAACACCGATGTAGAGAGCCTTGCCCGCACGCACGATGTCTGCAAATGCCTGCATGGTCTCTTCGAGTGGAGTCTCGACGTCGTAGCGGTGAGCCTGGTAGAGATCGACGTAGTCGGTCTGCAAGCGCTTGAGCGAACCGTTGATCGACTCCATGATGTGCTTGCGCGACAACCCGGTGTCGTTCGGGCCTTTCTCAGAAACAGGCCAGTAGACCTTGGTGAAGATCTCGATGCCCTCGCGGCGCTGACCCTTCAGTGCCTCGCCGAGAACAGACTCCGCTGCCTGGTTTGCATAGACGTCTGCGGTGTCGAAAGAGGTGATGCCACCCTCGAGCGCTGCGTGCACGGTTGCGTGCGCTGCCTTGTCATCGATCTGACTAACGTGGGTCAGCCAGTTGCCGTAGGTCAGCTCTGAAACTTTGAATCCTGAATTTCCTAGATAGCGGTGCTTCACTTTTTCTCCTTGGATAGGGATTGCAGTTTTTTTGCGATGAAACCTTTTGTTGCGATGAAACCGTGCTGTTGCTTAAAACTAAGCGACCTTTTCGCCGCGCTTTACCTGTGGCTTTGGAATGCGCATTGGGCGCAATTGGATTGAGCGCACCGCGGCATACCAGCCGATGCCACGCTCGACGTTGTTGGTGCCGAACTTTGCAGCGACGGCCTTAGAGGTGCGACGGGCAATCAAGATTGCATCGATTGCCACGATCACAAACAGCGCCCACATGAGGCAAAGTGCTGCGAACTGAATCCAGATGAAGTTCTTTCCTGCGAGACCGGTGACCAGCAGGAAGGCAAACATGGTCGGCAAGATCATCTCGCCGGTGGTGAAGCGTGAGTCAACGATGTCACGAGCAAAGCGCTTCTGCGGGCCTCGGTCTTTAACTGGAAGATACTTCTCTTCGCCGCGCATCATGCCAACGCGAGCCTTGCGACGAGCCTCGGCTTGCTGTTCTTTGGTTAGCTTGCGACCCTCAGGAGTCTTGTCGCCGACCAGTGGGCGACGGTTCGCTGCCTCTTGAGCCTTGCGTGGTGGGGTAGGGCCTTTTTTGCCTGCTGGCTTGTTATCTGACATTGATTCCTCGTCTGGTTATCGACTTAAGATTACAAGCATGAATCTTTCGCCAGAGTCGTCGAAGTTCGACTCCATCACCGTCACCCTCGCCAAAGAGAAAGTCGCAGCGCGCTTTCCTGAGGCAATCGCTCGCCTGGGTTCGCTTGTGCGAATCCCCGGCATCGCCTGGGATGCATTCCCAGCAGAAAACCTGGAACGCAGCGCATCGGCGGTTGCCGACCTGCTCACCGGCACCGGAGTCTTCGAGACCGT
>CAITNA010000190.1 GCA_903893675.1 uncultured Micrococcales bacterium | reverse complement strand
TCCTTCGACGGTGCCGCCTCTGGCGACTTGCTCGTGAAAATCTCGACGACATCGCCACTGTTGAGCGGCGTGTCCAGCGGCACGAGGCGGCCATTTACCTTGGCGCCCATGGTGCGGTGACCGACGTCGGTGTGAACGGCATAGGCGAAGTCGACAGAGGTTGAACCGCCGGCAAGGCCGATGACTTTGCCCTTAGGCGTAAAGACGTAGACCTCTTTAGCGCCGATCTCAAAGCGCAGCGCATCCAAGAATTCACCCGGGTCTTGGGTCTCGGCCTGCCAGTCGGTTAGGTGCTTCAGCCAAGTCATGTCTTCTTCGCTGACCTCGCCACTGGTGCCGACCTGCTCCTTGTACTTCCAGTGGGCCGCGACACCATATTCGGCGCGCTGGTGCATCTCTTGAGTTCTGATCTGAATCTCAACAGTGCGACCGCCTGGGCCAATCACAGTGGTGTGCAGCGACTGGTACAGGTTGAACTTAGGCATCGCGATGTAGTCCTTGAAGCGGCCCTGCACCGGGTTCCAGCGCGCGTGAATCGACCCGAGCACCGCATAGCAGTCGCGAACCGAGCTGACCAATACACGGATGCCCACCAAGTCATAGATGTCGTCGAACTCGCGCCCGCGAACAACCATCTTTTGATAAATCGAGTAGTACTGCTTCGGACGACCGGCTACCGAACCCTTGACCTTGTTTTCGCGCAGGTCGCTCTCGATTTCAGAGATCACACCGTCGATGTATTGCTCACGCTGCGGCGCACGCTGCGAAACCAAGTTCACGATTTCTTCGTAGACCTTTGGGTATAGGACCGAGAACGAGATGTCCTCGAGCTCCCACTTGATGGTGTTGATACCAAGGCGGTGCGCAAGCGGAGCGTAGATCTCTAGGGTCTCTTGAGCCTTGCGACGAGCCGATTCGATTGGCACGAAACCCCAGGTTCGAGCGTTGTGAAGTCGGTCTGCAAGCTTGATCACCAGCACTCGAATGTCGCGCGACATCGCCACGACCATCTTGCGCACGGTCTCGGCCTGAGCGTGATCGCCGACCTTAACCTTGTCGAGCTTGGTGACGCCGTCGACAAGCATTGCAACCTCTGGCCCAAAATCTTTGTCGAGCTGTTCGAGGCTGTATTCGGTGTCTTCTACGGTGTCATGGAGCAAAGCAGCCGCAATTGCAACGGCGCCAATTCCCAGGTCTGCAAGAATCTGGGCGACCGCTAGCGGATGGGTGATGTAAGGCTCGCCACTCTTGCGGTTCTGACCGCGGTGAGCCTCTTCGGCGGTTGCGAACGCTCGCTCGATAAGTGCTAGGTCACTCTTCGGGTGGTTGGAGCGAACTACTCGGATGAGCTCATTGAGTTCGCGCTGGTATGGCCCGCTTTTGCCGAACAGGCGTGGCAGACGGTCGCGCAGCGAGCCAATGGTGCTGGTTGGCGTTACGTCTGTCATGGGAGAACTCCTTGAAGAGAGTTTACCTATCGCCTATTGGCGTCGGCAGACTAAGCGCGCGAAGCGAGAACCTTCTCGGCTGCCTTTGCATACTTCGGCTCCTTCTCGCGGAACTGCGAGTAGATCGGAGCCGCAATGAAGATGGTCGAGTAGGTGCCGATGATGATACCGATGAATAGCGCAAGCGAGATGTCGCGCAGGGTTCCGGCCCCCAGCAAGGTTGCACCGATGAACAAAATCGCAGCAACTGGCAGAACGGCAACAACCGAGGTGTTGATCGAACGAACCAGGGTCTGGTTGATTGCCAGGTTGACGCGCTCAGCGAAGGTTGCGGTCTCACTGAACTCGACTTCGAAGGTGTTCTCGCGAATCTTGTCGAAGACCACAACGGTGTCGTAGAGCGAGTAACCGAGGATGGTCAAGAAACCGATAACAGCTGCAGGAGTTACCTCGAAGCCCAAGGCTCCATAGATTCCAGCGGTGATGATCAAGTCGTGAATAAGCGCAATCATCGCTGCGGCAGACATCTTCAGCGTGCGGAAGTAGATTGCCATCAGAATCGCTGCAAGCACGATGAAGACGATCAGACCATTCAAGGCCTTGCCGGTTACATCCGTTCCCCAGTTAGCGCCGATGAATGACGACGCTACCTTCGAGCTGTCAACGTTGTATGCCTTTGCAAGCGCAACGCGAACTGCCTCTGAGTTGGTGTCCGAGAGCTCTTGGGTCTGCACACGCAGCGAAGAAGTGCCTACTGCAGTGACGACCGGCTCAGAGTTTGGAACAACAGTGTGAACTGCATCGATAGCGGTCTGCTGAGTGGTCTGCGAAACGCCGTCTAGGCGGAACTCGCTTCCGCCGCGGAAGTCGATGCCGAGGTTGAAGCCTCCGCGAAGAATCGGCACGATGACCGCAAGAGCAATCATGATCACTGCAACTACATAGAAGTACTTGCGGCGGCCGATGAAGTTAACCGAACGCTGGCCGTTGTAGAGAGCGTTTCCAAGGTCGCTGAACTTTGACATTAGTCGTTGCCTTCCTGGCTCTGAGCGGCCTTGCGCTCGGCGATGGTCTGACGCTTTGCTGCTTCCTTAGAAGCCTTTCCGCGCTTTGCCTCGCTAACAGTCTCTGAAACATTGAACTTGCCGCGACCGACGTATGCGGTTGCAGCGAAGGTCTTGACATCGAAGCCTGACCACTTGTGGCCTGACGCGAAGTATCGCATCTGGGCAAGCAACTCGAGCATCGGGTGGGTGAACAGGGTTACGACCAAGAGGTCGATCAGAGTGGTCAATCCCAAGGTGTAGGCAAAACCACGAACGCTACCCACGGTCAACAAGTAGAGAACCACAGCAGAAAGAAGGCTCACACCATCCGAGACAAGGATGGTTCTGATGGCGCGCTTCCAGCCGGCCTCGACCGCGGCATTCAGCGGGCGACCATCGCGAAGCTCGTCGCGAACACGCTCGAAGTAAACGATGAACGAGTCAGCGGTAATACCGATTGCCACGATCAGACCGGCAATGCCCGAGAGCGAGAGGCGGTAGCCCTGACGCCATGAAAGCAAAGCGATCACGAGGTAGGTAATCACCGCTGCCACAACCAGCGAACCGATGGTGACGATTGCGAGGCTGCGGTACTGGAAGACCGAGTAGATGACAACGAGCAAGAGACCTATGAGGCCTGCTAGCAAACCACCCTGCAGCGATGCCGAGCCGAGAGTCGCCGAGATGTTCTCCTGGCTCTGAACCTGGAAGCCGAATGGCAGCGAGCCGTACTTCAGCTGGTCTGCTAGAGCCTTAGAGCTCTCAGCGGTGAACGAACCGGTGATCTGCGCGTTTCCGTTGGCGATGACAGCCTGAGTCGCAGGGGCAGTGATGACATAACCGTCGATGGTTACTGCGAACTGGTTGCGAGGAGATGAAAGCGAAACGAGGCGCTTGGTGACATCAGCAAAGATGTTGGTGCCATTCGTGTCGAAAGACAAGTTGACTGCCCAGGTGTTAGTCGATGCACCGGTTGAGGTGGTTACGGTGCCAGCGTCTGCGTTCGAGATGTTGGTGCCGTCGAGCTCAACTGGGCCAAGCAAGAACTTCTGGTAGCGGCTGGTGTCACAGGTGATCAGCGGCTTGGTTGGGTCGTCGACCTGACCAGGCTTGCGGAACTCGGTTCCACAGTTCAGTGAGTTGAACGCGGTGCGAAGTGCTGGGCTGACCCAGTTTGGGTCGCTTGCGTCAGTTGGAGCGGCGGTTGGAGTCGCAGCTGCGCTTGCGGTCGGAGTAGCGCTCGCCTTTGCGGTGGCCTTTGCAGAAGGGCTCGCGGTTGCCGAGGTGTTGCCACCGATGGTGGTGGTCGCTCCCGAGTCAGCGAGAATCACAGGGCGGAACTCGAGCTTTGCACTGCTCTTAATCAGAGTCAGGGTCTGCTCGCTCGGAGTTCCAGGAATCTCGACGATGATGTTGTTATCGCTCGATGTGGTGATGGTTGCTTCAGATACACCGGTTGAGTCGATGCGCTGACGAATAATCGAAACCGCCTGCTGCAACTGCTCCTGAGTTACCTTCTGCCCCTCGCCCACTGTCGGCGAAAGGATGATCGAGGTTCCACCCTGAAGGTCAAGCGCAAGCTGAGGTGCGAACGTTGCGCCGACCTGCTTGGTAACCAGACCGAGACCGATTAGGGCCGCGAAGGTGATGGTCAGGGTGAGCAGCCAAGCTAGGCGCTTGCGCGCGATCTTGGTAACCGATGAAACAGCCAAAACTTTTCCTTTGGTGAATTACTTCTTAGTGGCGGTCTTCGCCGCTGGCTTTGCAGCAGGCTTCTTTACTGCGGTTGCACGAGGTGCAGCCTTAGCGGCAGGCTTTGCTGCTGCCTTGGTCGCTGCCTTCGCGACTGCTTGAGCTGCAGGCTTTGCAGCAACTGGAGCGTTTGCCTCAACCTGACGAACTGCAAGACGGTTCACCTCGAGGCGAGTGCCTGGGGTGGTCTCGATGGTCAAGCGAGCCTCGTCAGCCTTGACGACGGTGCCATAGATGCCGCTGGTGAGCATTACGTATGCTCCTGGAACGACGGTGTCCTGAAGCTTCTGGGCCTGAGCCTTGCGCTTCTTGTTGTTGGTGAACATGAACACGATCATCACTGCGAGAACAGCGAAGAGGAAGATGTTTGAAGCCACGGGTGACCGACTTTCGTTCGAAAAAAATGCGCCTTGGGCGCACCTAGACAATCATAGGTCAAACAGGCTTGCCGACTGGGCAGGCGAGGCAAGCCCCAGGTGCTGATATGCCTTGGCGGTGGCCTCACGGCCCTTCGGGGTTCTGATGACTAACCCCGCTCTAACCAAAAACGGCTCGACTACAGCCTCGATGGTGTCGGGTTCCTCGCCCACTGAGACGGCTATGGTCGAAATGCCAACCGCCCTGCCCGCGTATTGCTGGCAAAGCACCTTCAAGACCTCGCGGTCTAGGCGGTCTAACCCGAGGGCATCGACTTCGAAGAGATTCAACCCTTGGATGGCCGTGTGCTCGCCAATCGAACCAGAACCCTCAACCAGCCCGAAGTCTC
>CAITNA010000189.1 GCA_903893675.1 uncultured Micrococcales bacterium | reverse complement strand
GCGCTCGGTTGTTGCATAGGCATCCAGGATGTTCGGATCCATCACGAATAGAAGTGAAGCAAGTTGGTTCGAACGCTGACTGTAAAGATAAGGCGCGACACCATTGACGTCGGGCTCGTTCACCAGAGCCAGCGAGAAGTAGGGCACATAGCAAACCTTGGTGAACTCGCTGAGATGTTCGACTCGAAGTGCCGGTGGATAGTTGCGCTGCCACGGGTAATTGATGAAGACATAGTCCGGCTTCATTTTGCGCAGGCGCTTTAGGTCTTTGAATGAGTCTTCATGTCTAAACCGGATGTGCTTTACGCCGAGATCATCGAAAAACTTGCTCACCATCTTCTCTTTGGCAAATGGCTTATCTTTGCGAAAGCGGCGCTTGATCGAAACGACGGTGACCTCGAAGCGCGGGTCTGCCAGCATTTGTGCGTGAACATCGGCTAGTGCATCCCAGGCTTCGATATAAAAGGTGAGAAAGACGACCTTGATCGGTTTGCCGACCGCGCCGTCTTTTTTAGCCATTGGTCAAGCGTATGTGGCGGGCAGTTCATCGCCTAGCCTGTAGCAATGAGCGATTTGAACGAAATTGGCGAGCGTGACGGCTGGCGTTGTTGGCTGTGCGACAAGCCGGTTGACCCGGATGCGTCGGTGAATTCAGACCTCGGCCCTAGTGCCGACGGCTACGCGGTTGCCAAGGGCAAGAAGGGTTCGGTTGCGATCGAGCGCCTGGCCCACCGAGCCTGCAACACCATGAAGGGCAAGAACGCTCCGGTTGTGCCTTGGGGTGCCGAGCTGCTGGTTGCCGAACCTGCGCCAATCATCGAGACCATCGAGCGCCTGAAGGCCAAGGGTGGGCGAGAGTTGGTCGGTCGTTGTTCATCCGAGGCTGATGCCGAGGCGGCCGCCGAATGGTTGCTCGATCGCCTATCGCGACTCGCGCCAGAGACTTCGTTCTCGACGCAGATCAACCCGGGTGGCGGGCAATACCTGCTGATGCTGCGGGTTGGCTAGTTTTTAGAACAGCCCGAGAAGGCCAAGGATGCGGCCTGCCGCAATCACGATCAGCACAGCCATCAACACGCGCGTAGTAACCGCGGCCGAACGTGGGTCTTTGAGTCGAACGTGAGTCGCAGCTGCGCCGGCCATCAAGATTGCAAGGCAAATAGCAGCCAGTGGCGTTAGCCAGGTTGAGATTCCAGTGGCCTGAGGAATTACAAGTCCGAGTGCTCCAAGAATTTCAGCGGCACCGATTGCCCGAATCTGTGCGTCTGACATCGGCTGCGCCCAAGGCATCTTCTTAACCTCTGCAATCGGGCGGAAAGCCTTCATGAATCCGGCAGCTAGAAAAGCCAGAGTCATCGCTCCGGCGAGAATCCAAAGTGCAATGTTCATAATCTGATTCCTATTTCTTCTTGGATGTTCTTATGGGTGAGTGACCGCGAACCAGCGGCCCTCGTTGTCTGAGAAGGCGAACGACTGAATGCCGCCGTGGTCGCCGAGTGGGCTCACCTGAACACCGGCTGCCTCGAGCTTGTCGCGAGTAGCGGCAAGGTCTGCAACGTTGAAAGCGATTGACGGAGTAGCAAGGTCGAGGTTGTTTGGGTTGTTCTGCATGAGAGCGAGTGGCACGAGCTCGAATGAGAACGACTGATCTACGAAGCCGACCTTCACGATTGAGAAATCGCCGGCCTGCTTGCTGCCCTTCTCGACCATGCCGACTTTGGTTGTCCAAAAGTCGAGGCACGCCTCTGGGTCAGTGACATAAAGCACTACATAGCCAACGTGCATAGAACTTCCTTCAATTCCGCAGGTTTGAACTTCACCCAGACAAATTTAGTGCTGGCTGTTCTCGATGGTTCGAATGACTTGCTCCCAGGTTGCATCGGCGTCGGCATCTGCGGGCAAACGGTTTTGCAGTTGAAGATCGACGAGTCCGTGAAGTTGTGCCCACATCGCCCTTGCTTGGATGTGCGAACCGCCAGCAGCGGAAACCACCTGTGCCAGCACCTGCGACTCGAGCCCCGGGGTGATGAGCTCGCGCTGCAGAAACTGTTGGAAGACAACGGGGTAGATGTTGGGGTTTGCCAACGCCCATTCGCGATAGAACAAAACCTTTTCGCGCACAGAGTCGCCAGCGGCTGCGAATCCCTCGCCGAATTGCTCGAGCGCTCGGGTTTGCAGAAGGGCGATGACTTCATCGCGGTTTTTCACGTGGTCATAGAGGCTGGGCGCTTTGATGCCGAGCTTGCCGGCCAGCGTTCGCATTGATAGGTCGGCACTTCCGTCGGCCTCAACGATCTGCCAGGCCGCCTCGGCTATTGCCTGGCGATTGACCTTCTTGCGCGGTGACATGGGTCAATGTTAGCATTTTCCTAACAGCGTTAGGCAAGGACACGAAATGGCAGCATCCCCGCTAGTTGGCTCAGTAATCGGAGGCCCTAAGGCTCTACTTCGCATCGAAGGCGCAGTGCTCTTCGCGGCGAGCATCGCGGTCTTCGCATCCCAGGGGCAGGCTTGGTGGCTTTACCCGGCTCTGATCTTCGTGCCGGACATTTTCATGCTCGGCTACCTGCGCAACACCAAGCTCGGCGCAATCGTTTACAACATCGGGCACTCATACCCGGCTGCCGGCCTTCTGGCCCTTATCGGTTTCGTCGCAGGTTCGCCGCTGACGATTGCCATCGGTGCAATCTGGTTTGGCCACATCGGATGGGATCGTTTGTGCGGCTATGGCCTGAAGTACGCCACCAGCTTCAAGCACACTCACCTGGGTGACCTCGAAAAGTCCAAGCAGTAGCACAGGTCGACTGGCCATGAATAATCTTTTGCAATGGGCATCCACGATCGCGAACACCTCGAGGTAACAAACGCCAAGCAAATCAACGCCTGGCTGCGCAAGAACCATCCCACTTCGCCTGGACTTTGGGTTGTCACATACAAGAAGGCAACCGGCAAGCCGGCGCCAACATATGACGAGATTGTGCGTGCCGCACTTTGCTGGGGATGGGTGGACAGCATCCCGGGGAAAGTCGACGAAGACCGCGCAAAGCTCTACATCTCTCCGCGCAAGCCCAAGAGCGCGTGGTCGCAATCAAACAAGGTGCGCGTTGCAGAGCTGATCAAGGATGGCTCAATGCAGCCCGCTGGTCTAGCGAAGATTGAAGAGGCGAAGGCCTCGGGAACCTGGACCCTTATTGACTCGGCACAAAACACTGAGATACCCAAAGACCTCGCCGCCGCCTTCAAAAAGCTCAAGGGAAGCAAAGAGAACTTCGAGGCATTCCCGCGCGGTGTGCGCAAGCAGATCCTGGAGTGGATTGCACAGGCCAAGACCGACGCGACTCGAGAGAAGCGTGTTCTCGAGACGGCTACTTTGGCTCAGAAAAACATTCGAGCCAACCAGTGGCGAGACAAAAACAAACCTTAACCGAAGTAGAAGCTGCGAGATAGGACAAACCCGTGCCCATTGAAATCGTGATTTGCATTGTTGCGGGCTGTGCCGTGGCCATCTTTGCCACGCGCGACAACAAGTGGATAAGTTTCAAAAAGAAAAAGGACGACGCCGACAGCGACAAGTCCTAAAGACTTCGCCCTCAGAAACGCAGCCTCGGGGTAGCGCCCTATTCGGCAATTTCCTTGGCATAGAACTTGATTGAGCGCGCATAAAGCCCATCTGCCGGATACAACTCATCAATCAGCAATTGAACAGCCTTGCCTTCGTTGTTCGCGCTGAAGTGTGCAAGAGCGAGAAACGCCTGAGCGGCCACCTTGGTCGCCGAGCTGAAATCGGTGCTCTGAAGAAGCTCAATTGCCTCGGATGACTTACCCACATTTCGAAGCGAACTGGCCAGTTGGATGATCGCTTTTTCGCGTTTGACGCCTTCAAGCCCGTTGGCAAGTGCATCCTTGTAGATATCAATCGCCTGGCTTTCAAGGCCAAGAAAGTCGTGAACCGACGCCCACTCGTACAGGCCATTTGGATCAAGAGGATCAAGCTCATCCACGAGGGTTTTCATCGCCGCCAACGACTTTTCGATTTCGCTGTCGTCGGCACTGGCCCAAAAGTTTGCTACGCGGCTTTCCCATTCGCTAGTCATGGGCAAAGTCTAACTTTGCGCCATTTGTGTGGCTCATAGACTTTGCTCATCAACGAATTGAAAGCGAGAAGTGACTTGGCTTTTCCTGTTGTAAAGGGCATGCGAGCGATCGAGTTCGGCACGCCTGGCGAGAACCGTGAACACCTGAACTCTCTGGTGCTCGATGCCAACAAGCGCGCCACGGCTGGCCACTTCAAGCACGATTACGAAGACCACGGCGAGTCACTTGAATACGTCGGCGAAAGGCTGGCGATGCTCGACAGCGACGGCAACCACGTGGCCACACTGCTAGTCACTCGCGCCGAGTTGGTCAGATTCGCCGATGTCTCGGATGAGTTCGCGATCGCCGAGGGCGAGGGCGATCTAACGGGTGACGAGTATCGCGCTGGCTATCGACCCGGATGGGAACGCATGGGCTATGAGGTCACCGACGACACCATCGTCTCAACCGTCTATTTCGATCTCATAGAGGACTTTCGCCAGAAATAGTAAAAAGCCCCCAGATTGCTCTGAGGGCTTTGTTCACTGTCTCATTTGTGAACCTCTGATGTCTTGCAACACCAGTGGGCGGAGAATGGGGGATTCGAACCCCCGAGGGCTTGCACCCAACGCGCTTTCCAAGCGCGCGCCATAGGCCACTAGGCGAATTCTCCTG
>CAITNA010000188.1 GCA_903893675.1 uncultured Micrococcales bacterium | reverse complement strand
TGGGCGTTGAGCTGTTTGCTAATCCTTGCTAGTGGCATCTAGTCGGTCGCTGCAACCTTCTTGGCTTCTGACTCTGAACCGAAGACTGCCGAGTTCAGGCCATAGACCGAATCGTTCGCCATGTTGATCGCGTCGTCGACGCTCTCATAGCCATAGATCGAGATGACCGGGCCGAAGACTTCTTCGCGGTAGATCTCGGCATCCTCTGGGATGTCTGTGAGAACTGTCGGTTCGAAGAAGTAAGGGCCGAGGTCGGCGAGCTGGTGACCGCCGGTCAGCAGGCGAGCGCCCTTGGCAAGTGCATCCGAGAGGAAACGCTGCACACGGGCAAGTTGGGCAGCCGAGGTGAGTGTGCCGATGTCGAAGCTGAAGTCGTTCGAACGGCCGACCTTGAGGCTCTCGGCGACAGCAACGAACTCACGCTCGAACTCAGCCTTGAGGGCGTTCGGCACATAGATGCGCGAGAGCGAAACGCAGAGCTGGCCGCCATTGCCGAATGCTCCGGCTGCCACTTGGCGCGCGGCCTTGGCGAGGTTTGCGCTAGGCAACACGATGGCTGGGTTCTTTCCGCCGAGCTCGAGCGATGCGCCGATGAGTCGGGCAGCAGCGCGCTGAGCAACAACGCGACCGGTGTTGGTAGAACCGGTGAATGCAACGTAGTCGACACCGTCGGTGATCGCGTTGCCGACGGTTGGGCCTTCGCCGGCGACAATGCGCCAGGCATCCTCAGGAAGACCGGCTTCGATGGCAAGTGCACGAGTGAAAAGTGAAACCAATGTCGTCTGGTTATCGCTCTTTTGAACCACGGTGTTGCCGGCCATCAGCGCAGGAGAGATGTCCATCACGGCAAGTGCCAGCGGGTAGTTCCAAGGGATGATCACACCGACAACGCCAACTGGAACGTGCGAGACGGTCGACTTGAGAATTACAGGAACGCCGGTCTTCGCCTTCTTGTGCGAAAGGGCTTTGTCTGCGATCTTCGCGAAGTAACGAGCGGCTCCGAGAGCGCCATGGAATTCTTCGACAGCGTGCTGACGTGACTTTCCAGTTTCGAGCTGAAGCAGGTCGAGCAGCTTGTCTTGCTCGCGGTGCATGGCGTCGTGAAAACGAAGCATGATGTCGGCGCGGGTGGTTACCGCAGTGGCGGCCCAGGCATCCTGGGCGTCGCGGGCTCGGTCAATTTCGATTGCGACCTGCTCGGCGGTCAGCTGATGCAGCTCATAGATGCGCTTGCCGTTGGCTGGGTTGATGACTGGCGCAGTGGCGTCGGTCTTAGGAAAGTGCGAGGTCAGGCCCGCGATGCTGGTGTCGGTCACACTGAGAGTTTAAGGCTGCGAGTAGAGCGAACTAGCCGGTCTTTCGCAATCTTGGCCGCGATTTCGGCAATAGCCCTGGCCGCTGGGTCCTCGGCATTGGCAACGACGATGGGCGTGCCCTGGTCGGCACCCTCACGGAGTGCCTGGCTGAAAGGAATCTGCCCGAGCAGGTCAACCTGCTTGCCGGCTAGCGCGGTCAGTTCGTCGGCAACCTGCTGGCCGCCACCCGAGCCAAAGAGCTCTGCGCGGATGCCATCTGGCTGCTCAAACCAGCTCAGGTTCTCGATAACACCAAGGATGGGCTGCCCAGTTTGCAGGCCAACCGCGGCGGTGCGGGCCGAAACGTCGGCTGCCGCTGGTTGCGGGGTGGTGATGACGATCGACTTGGCTGTCGGCAGCAGTTGGCCGAGCGAGATGGCGATGTCGCCGGTGCCAGGAGGCAGGTCGACAAGCAAGAAGTCGAGGTCACCCCAGTGCACATCAGCCAAGAACTGCTGCATGGTTTTGTGCAACATCGGACCACGCCAGGCAACCGCCGTGCTGTTCTCGAGGAACATCGCGATCGAAATCACCTTGACGGCAGGTGCCGCGCTTTCGCTCGCACCTTCAATCGGCAGCTCATAGACCGGCGGCATGATGAACTCGTCGACCTTGGTTGGGCGAGCGGTTAGGCCGAGCTGCCCCGGAATCGAGAAGCCGTAAACGTCTGCGTCGAGCAGGCCAACCTTGTAGCCATCCTTGGCGAGTTGCACAGCAAGGTTCGCGGTGAGCGATGACTTGCCAACGCCACCCTTGCCAGAACCGATCAGGAAAACGCGCGTGTAGCTCTCGACATCGAATGGAATAGTTCTTGCGGCACGCGAACCGCGCAGCTTGGTGCGAAGTTCGGCGAGTTCATGCTCGTTCATGACACCGAGCTGAACCGAAACGTCATTCACACCGGCGACGGTTCGCGCGGCGGCAACCACATCGCGTTCGATGCGGTCTGCGGCGGGGCAGGTGGCGATGGTCAGCTTGAGTGCGATGTTGGCAACGCCATCCGTGAGCGTGACATCGCCGACCATGCCGAGTTCGGTAATCGGGCGTCGAAGTTCAGGGTCGATTACGGCATCGAGCGCGCGACGAATCTCGTCGACCACTACTTGCTCTTCTTGTTGTTCTCTGCAGGCTTTTCTGCGCGCAACTCTTCGAGCAGCTCGCGAAGCTGATCGCGAATCTCGTCGCGAACATCGTCTTTGGTTGCGAGTTCAGAAATCGCAAGACGAAGTGCAACAACCTCGCGAGCGAGGTACTCGGTGTCTGCGAGGTTACGCTCGGCACGCTGGCGGTCCTGCTCGAACTTCACGCGGTCGCGGTCATCCTGGCGGTTCTGAGCCAACAAGATCAGTGGCGCTGCGTAAGAAGCCTGCATCGAAAGAATCAGGGTAAGCAAAGTGAAGTTCAGTGAGCGTGGGTCCCACTGCAGGCCGACCGGCGCCAGCGAGTTCCAGGTGAGCCAAACGGCACAGAAGATGGTCATGCCGATCAAAAAGCCGCCGGTGCCCATGGCACGAGCGAAACCCTCGGATGCGCGGCCGAAGCGCTCCTGGTCAACGCGGATGCTCGGAAGCAGGCGGCGTCGGGTGCCCTTTGGTGATTCGAGTGAGTCTTTAGCCACGGCGCACCTCGCTCTCTTCTTCGGCTCGCCAGTCGTCAGGCAATAGGTGGTCAAGAACGTCGTCTACGGTCACAACGCCGAGCAGGCGGTTTTCGTTGTCGACTACAGGCAGGGCGACCAGGTTGTAGGTCGCGAAGGTGCGGTGAATCACCGCGATGTGGGTGTGAACCAAGATCGGCTCGAGCTCGGTGTCGAGCAGGGCACCTAGGCGTTCGTGTGGCGCATAACGCAGCATGCGCTGGAAGTGCACGGTGCCGAGGTAGCGGCCGGTGGTGGTCTCGTATGGCGGCAGGGTCACATAGACCTGGGCTGCCAATACTGGCGCGACTTCTTTGCGACGAATCAGCGCCATCGCTTCGGCGACGGTGGTGTCTGCCGAACAAATGATTGGCTCGGTGGTCATCATTCCACCCGCGGTGAATTCGTCGTACTTCATCAGCTGACGAATGTCTTCAGCTTCTTCTTCGTCCATCAATTCCAGGATGGCCTCGGTGCGCTCCTCAGGAAGGTTTGCCATCAAGTCGGCAGCGTCGTCTGGTTCCATCAGGTCGAGAACTTCAGCAGCACGCTCGTCGTCGAGCTCGCTAATGATGTCAACCTGCTCGTCTTCTGGAAGCTCCTCGAGAACATCTGCAAGACGCTCGTCGTCGAGGTCTTCTGCAACTTCGATCATGCGCTCGTCAGGAAGGTCGAGCAGTGCGCTCGCAAGGTCTGCAGGGCGAAGGTCAGAGTACGTGGCAAGCAGTGCGGTGTTCGACTGTGCTTCGCCATCCTTGTTTTCGTTCACTTGCTCCCAGTGTGCGAACAGGGTTGCACCGCGTGCGAATGGCGATGCAGAAGTCTTAGGGCGACGAAGGAACAGCTCGCTGACCACCCAGTCTTGATTCTTAGCCGGCTCGATTGAGATGTCTTCGATGGTTGCTGAGCCGGTGCCATCCTTGAGGTTGACCTTGCGACCCAGAACCTCGGCAATCACGCGCTCTTCTTGGCCGCGCTGAGTGAAGCGACGAAGGTCGATCAAGCCGGTGGTGATGACCTGGCCGTTGCCGATTGAGGTGATTCGAGCAATTGGAACGAAAACGCGGCGGCGACCGGTGATTTCGACGAGCATGCCGGTGGCCTTTGGAGCGCCAGTTTTGCGGTAGGCCAATAGAACGTCGATGACCTTTCCTACGCGGTCTCCCGCTGGGTCAAAGACGCCACAGCCGGCCAATTTGGCCACAAATACTCGTGTTGCGCTCATCTAACCAACCTTAGACGAGAGGTTGAAGGCGTGCCAGAATGGGTTTATGGCCCCTCGCACCCCTCGACGTAATGTTCCCGCGGCAGTTCCGCAGGGCGAAGTGATCGCTGATTTCACTGCATACGCCGAGGCTGTGGCCTACGTCGAAAAGCTCGTGGTCAACGAGTTCCCGGCTGGCTTCATCGCCATCGTCGGCACCGACCTTCGCACTGTCGAGCGCGTTCGCGGCAAGTTGTCGTATGCCCGCGTTGCACTTCAGGGCGCAATCACCGGTTCTTGGATGGGTTTGATCGTAAGTTTCTTGCTTGGCGACCAGGGCAGCACCACCGGGGGTCTCGGCTCGCCAATGGCTGCCGACATCTTTATCGGAGCGGGCCTAGGCATGCTCTTCAACATCGTGCGTTTCTCGATGATGCGCTCAAAGAAGCAGTTCATCAGTCAGTCGAGCGTTGTCGCCATGAAGTATCAGGTGCAGGTGCCGTCATCGCTGGTGGGCCAGGCGCTCGCGGCGGCAAACAAAGCCGACGGCTCAGTCGCCTAAAGAGTTTGCGGTATTAGCCGCGCACCTTTTTCATCCAAGCCTCAACATCGTCAGCCTTGCGAGGCAATGCCTTGGTGAGGTTCTCGACGCCCTTAGCGGTAACCAATACGTCATCCTCAATGCGCACGCCGATGCCGCGGAACTTCGCAGGCACGGTTAGGTCATCTGGCTGGAAGTAAAGGCCCGGCTCGATTGTGAAGATCATTCCCGGCTTGAGCTCTGCGTCGATGTACATCTCGCGTCGCGCCTGAGCGCAGTCGTGAACATCCAAGCCAAGGTGGTGGCTGGTGCCGTGAACCATGTAGCGGCGGTGGTA
>CAITNA010000187.1 GCA_903893675.1 uncultured Micrococcales bacterium | reverse complement strand
GTTCTGCCTGGCCGTTGCCGTGCGAGACATGGGTTTCAGCCCCGAGCAGGCCCTGCTGGCGGCAACCCGAGGCGGGGCCGCGGCCCTGCGCCGATCCGACATCGGCGCCCTTAGCCTTGGCATGCGCGCAGACTTCGCAGTGCTGAACGCACCGAGTTACATCCATCTGAGCTATCGCCCAGGCGTCGATCTGATCGACTCGACCTGGGTCGCCGGCCAGAACGTCTATCAAAGGTAAGCAATGACAAACACAGTTACTCTCGGCACTTCGGGCCTAACCCAGGATGAGGTCGTCGCCGTCGCGCGTCACGGTGCCAAGGTTGCTATTTCATCCGAGGCTCATGCGGCGATGGCTGCCACTCGCGCACACATCGAGAAGCTCGCGGTTAGTGACGTTCCGGTCTATGGAATCTCGACTGGTTTTGGAGCACTCGCGAATCGACACATCGAGGTTGCAGATCGTGTGCAATTGCAAAAGTCTTTGATTCGTTCACACGCTGCCGGCATGGGGCCGATTGTCGAAACCGAAGTCACTCGCGCGTTGATGCTGCTTCGCCTAAAGACGATGTGCACCGGTCGCACTGGAGTGCGCCCTGAAGTTGCAGAGACCTACGCAAAACTTTTGAACGCAAACATCACGCCGATTGTTCACGAGTTTGGATCGCTCGGTTGCAGCGGTGACCTTGCACCTCTCGCGCACTGCGCGATGGTGGTTATGGGTGAAGGTCGCGCGCTTGGCCCAAACGGTGTCGAAGCACCGGTTGCAGAGTTGCTCGCCGCTGCAAACATCACGCCGGTTGAGCTTCGCGAAAAGGAAGGTCTCGCACTGATCAACGGCACAGACGGAATGCTTGGCATGCTCATCCTGGCTATTCACGATCTTGAGAAACTCCTCGACTCTGCAGACGTGATTGCGGCGATGAGTGTTGAGGGATTGCTCGGCACCGACCAGGTGTTCCGCCCTGAGTTGCACTTCGCGCTTCGACCACACGTTGGCCAGGCGAAAGCTGCAGCAAACATGTTCGCGGCACTTGCTGGATCGGCCATCGTTGCGTCGCACCGCGAAGGTGACTCGCGCGTTCAAGATGCATACTCGCTGCGCTGCGCACCTCAGGTTGCCGGCGCGGTTCGCGACTCGGTTGCCTATGCAAAAAGCGTTGCCGAAAACGAGTTGGCTTCTGCAATCGACAACCCGGTAGTTCTCGAAAGCGGTGAGGTCACCTCGAACGGAAACTTCCACGGAGCACCGGTTGGCTATGTTCTCGACTTCTTGGCGATCACCGCAACCGACCTAGGTTCAATGTCTGAGCGCCGCACCGACCGCATGCTCGACAAGGCCCGCTCGTTCGGCCTGAACCCGTTCTTGGCTGACGACCCTGGCGTAGACAGCGGCCTGATGATTGGCCAGTACACCGCTGCGGGGCTGGTGTCAGACAGCAAGCGCTTGGCCGTGCCAGCGTCTGTCGACTCGATTCCGACCTCGGCAATGCAGGAAGACCACGTCTCGATGGGCTGGCACGCCGGCCGCAAATTGCGCCGAGTCGTCGACAACCTGCGCATGATTTTGGCTGTCGAGTGGGTTGCTTCGGCTCTCGCAATCGAGGCTCGCGCACCTCACAAGCCTGCCGCCATCACGGGTGCTTGGGTTGCGAAGTTGCGCAGCAAGGTGCCAGGTGTTGGGCCAGATCGCTTCTTGGCGCCGCAGCTCGAAGCCGCCGCCGAATTGCTGAAGGCCTAGAGAAGATCGATTGACATCGTCGGCGTATCGCCGGTGTCTTCGATCAGCTTCTTGCGCTGCGCCGAATAGGT
The DNA here is from genome assembly GCA_903893675.1 of uncultured Micrococcales bacterium. Classification (GTDB taxonomy): domain Bacteria; phylum Actinomycetota; class Actinomycetes; order Actinomycetales; family Microbacteriaceae; genus Rhodoluna. The sequence goes on along the minus strand of CAITNA010000187.1, from coordinate 141 downwards.
CAGGAACAGCACGAACGCTGCAATGGCAACCAACGAACCACAGGTCACGATAGTCGCGCGAATTCCGATTAGCGCAGCGAGCCATCCGATGATTGGCGAGAACAACGGCGTGCCACCCATGAAGATTGTCAAATAGATTCC
>CAITNA010000186.1 GCA_903893675.1 uncultured Micrococcales bacterium | reverse complement strand
TACTCGATCGTGTTGACCGACTGCGGTACCGGCATCGTCCACTCGGTGATGCGCCCAACCCTGCAGCGCGCAAACACCCTAGTGATTGTCTCGGGTGGTTCGGTTGATGAAGCCCGCTTGGCCTCTGAAACTCTGACCTGGCTCGAAGCCAACGGCTATGGCGACCTGGTTCGCAACGCAGTCGTTGCGCTAAACACCGCGACCCAGGCAACCGAACTCGTGAAGCTCGACGAAATCGAACAGCACTTCAAGACTCGCGTTCGTGCTGTGGTTCGCATTCCTTATGACCGCGCCTTGGCTGCCGGTTCGGTAATCAAGTTCAACGAGTTGAAGCCAGGCACTCGCCAGGCAGCTCGCGAGCTTGCCGCACTGGTTGTCGACGGACTGGCAGACCCGCGCGTCTAAATGGCGGTGCGCGACATTCGCCGCTTCGGCGATCCTGTGCTCAAAACTGTCTGCACGAGCATCCGTGCATTTGATTCTGCAACCGCCGCACTCGTTGCTGACCTAATCGACACCACAAAGTTGCCTGGCAGGGCAGGAGTAGCCGCGCCGCAAATTGGCGTCGACCTGCGAGCCTTCAGCTACAACGTCGATGGAGTCGTCGGCTATGTGCTGAATCCCACTTTGGTTGAGACCTCTGGCGAGCGTGTATTGCTCGACGAAGGTTGCCTGTCGGTGCCGGGGTTGTGGCACAAGACTCCACGCTTCGAGTTCGCCAGGGTTACGGGGTTCGACAAAGACGGCAAGCCGATTGAAGTTTCGGGGCGAGGGCTGCTGGCTCAGGCACTGCAACACGAGTGTGACCACTTGGATGGTCTGCTCTATCTAGATCGCCTTGAACCCGATGAGCGCCGAGAAGCCATGAAGCAATTGCGCGCTCAGGATTGGTTTCTAAACCACTAATCGGTTGGCTTTGGGCCGCTGTAAATCTTGTCGATAGTCGACGCGAAATCTTTCATTACAACGTTGCGCTTGATTTTCAGGCTTGGAGTGACGTGCCCGCTTGCTTCGTTCAGCTCGCTGTCGATGATCTCAAATGCGCGAATCGATTCTGCGCGTGAGACCAGTTCGTTGACCTCATCGATGGCCTGCTTGACGGCGTTCTTCACCAGGTCGGTCTTCGCAGCCTGTGCCACGCTCATGGTTGCATCGCCACCGTGGTTGGCTAACCAAATTGGCAGCATCTCTGGGTCGAGCGAAATCAGCGCAGCAACAAATGGCTTCTGGTCGCCGATGACAACTGCCTGCCCGATGAGCGGGTGGGCGCGAAGTGGGTCTTCCATGACTGCGGGCGCCACGTTCTTGCCTGCAGCGGTGATGATCAGTTCCTTCTTTCGACCGGTGATGCTGAGGTAGCCATCCTGGTCGAGCGAGCCGATGTCGCCGGTTGAGAACCAGCCATCGTGCAGCACCTCGGCGGTCGCTTCATCGTTGCGCCAGTATCCGCGCAGGATGTGGTGGCCCTTTGCCAGGATTTCGCCATCGTCTGCAATGCGAATCGCGTTGCCTGGCAGCGGTAGGCCCACCTTGCCGATGCGAGCGCTCTGTGGTCGCGAAATGGTGGCCGGGGCGGTGGTTTCGGTGAGGCCGTAGCCCTCGAGAACGATCACGCCGACAGCTCTAAAGAAGTGGCCGAGGCGTGGGCCAAGCGGGGCGCCACCAGAGATGGCGTATTGCAGGCGGCCACCCATGGCCTTGCGAATCTTTGAGTAAACCAATTTGTCGAAGACGAAGTGCTTCAGCGACAGACCAAGCGGAATGTGGCCGTTCTCTTTCGCTTCAGACCAAGCAATTGCGCTCTTTGCGGCTGCGCGGAAGATATCGCCCTTGCCGCCGCTCTCAGCCTTTTGCTCAGCAGAGTTGTAAACCTTCTCGAACACGCGCGGCACGGCGAGCAAGAACTCTGGCTTCGCCGCCTCGAGGGTTGCGCCAACGAGTCGTGCATCTGGCTCGTGAGTCACGCGAATGCCGCCGTGAACGCAGAGCACTTCGACGAATCGAGCGAATACGTGGGCCAGCGGCAAGAACAACACAGTGCCGCGGCCTTCGACGATTACATCGCTGAGGTCGATGGTGGCGTTCTTCGAAAGTTCGACGAATCCGCGGTGGGTTAGCTCGCAACCCTTTGGCTTGCCGGTGGTTCCCGAGGTGTAGATGATGGTGGCTAGGTCGCCCAGTGAAGCAAGGGTGCGGCGCTTCTCGAGTTGCGCATCCGTGATTTCTTTGCCGCGGATCTTCAAGTCTT
>CAITNA010000185.1 GCA_903893675.1 uncultured Micrococcales bacterium | reverse complement strand
GCCTCAAACACCGCGACCTGGGTAGGGAATAGCAATGGCGCTAACACTTGAAGTAAAAGACGAACTAAGCCGCATTCAGGTAATCAAGAGTGACGTGCGACTGGCCGAGCTCTCGGCGATTCTGCGCTTCGCCGGCGGTTTGCACCTGATCGGTGGGCGAGTTGTGGTCGAGGTTGAACTCGACTCTTCGAACATCGCTCGTCGCGTGCGCAAAGATCTAACCGAACTGTTCGGCATCGACAGCGAACTCGCCGTTATTGCCCCGAGCGGCATTCGACGCACCAGTCGCTACCAAGTGCGCGTAATCGGCCAGGGTGACCTGCTTGCTCGCAAGTCAGGCCTCATCGATGGCAAGGGCCGCCCAGTTCGCGGCCTGCCAGCACAATTGGTTTCGAGCACTATTCCAGAGGCGCAGGCCGTCTGGCGCGGCGCATTCCTGGCCCATGGTTCGCTCACCGAACCTGGCCGTTCGGCAGCTCTCGAGATCTCGGCACCCGGCAACGAGTCGGCAATGGCACTGGTCGGCATCGCCCGTCGCCTCGGTGTAGTAGCCAAGGCTCGCGAGGTTCGCGGAGTTCACCGCGTCGTGGTTCGCGACGGCGAGGCCATCGAGGCCATGCTGATTCAGATGGGTGCGCAGTCGAACGTGCTCAAGTGGAAAGACGCCCGCCTTCGTCGCGAAACTCGCGGCACCGCTAACCGCCTCGCCAACTTCGACGACGCAAACCTTCGTCGCAGCGCCCAGGCTGCGGTAGCAGCCGGTGCACGCGTGAAGCGCGCTCTCGAAATTCTCGGCAACACCATCCCGGATCACCTGCGCTATGCCGGCGAGCTTCGCCTGAAGCACCCGAGCGCAAGCCTCGACGAACTCGGCCACCTGTCAAACCCACCAATGACCAAGGATGCAGTTGCCGGACGGATTCGTCGACTGCTCGCCATGGCCGACAAACGCGCTGAAGAGCTGGGCCTGCCGCCGACAGACGCCGACTTGCCTGAAGACGCCGAATAGACCTGCGGAATAGACCGCAACCGAAAACGCTTTACCCAATAGAAGGAGCAATCAAATGACTAAGTACTCACTGCCAGAACTCGGATACGACTACGGAGCCCTCGAGCCACACATCTCGGGCAAGATCATGGAGCTTCACCACTCGAAGCACCACGCGGCCTACGTTGCCGGCGTGAACGGCGCCTTGGATGCACTTGAAGAGGCTCGCGCAAAGAATGAGTTCGGCGCCATCAACAAGCTTCAGAAAGACCTGGCCTTCCACCTCGGCGGCCACGTCAACCACTCGATCTTCTGGAAGAATCTGACTCCAAACTCGGAGGGCCGCCCAGAAGGCGAGCTCGCAGCAGCGATCGACGAGTTCTTCGGTTCATTCGAGGCTTTCCAGGCCCACTTCAACGCAGCAGCCCTTGGCATCCAGGGCTCAGGCTGGGCATTCCTGGCCTGGGACTCACTGGGCGAGCGCCTTATCATCGAGCAGCTCTACGACCAGCAGGGCAACCTGGCTGCCGCGACCGTTCCGGTTCTGATGCTGGACATGTGGGAGCACGCCTTCTACCTGGACTACAAGAACGTCAAGGGCGACTACGTAAAGGCCTTCTGGAACATCGTTTCTTGGGCAGACGTTTCGGCACGCTTTGAGGCTGCTCGCAAGCAGACAAAGGGCCTGCTGCTAGGCTAAAGCCATAGATTTTCCACCCAATGGTGCGTGGCAAACCCCTCAAAAAGTAACCTCGGCGCCCGATTTCTGGCGCCATGAATCTGGAGAAAATCATGGCAACTCGTGTTGGAATCAACGGTTTCGGACGCATCGGTCGCAACTTCTTGCGTGCAGAGCTGGCTAAGGGCACCGACCTCGAGATCGTTGCAGTAAACGACCTCACCGACCCAAAGACCCTCGCACACCTGCTCAAGTACGACTCAATCACCGGTCGTCTCGACCAGGACGTAACCGTTGACGGTCAGAACATCATCGTTGGCGGAAACGTCATCAAGGTGCTCGCAGAGCGCAACCCAGCAGACCTTCCTTGGGGAGAGCTGAACGTTGACATCGTTATCGAGTCAACCGGTCGCTTCACCGACGCAGAGGCTGCAAAGGCTCACATCACCGCTGGCGCCAAGAAGGTAATCATCTCGGCTCCTGCAACCGGCGACGCAGCTACCTTCGTAATGGGCGTAAACGACCACGAATACGACGCTGCAAAGCACCACATCATCTCGAACGCATCGTGCACCACCAACTGCTTGGCTCCATTTGCCAAGGTGTTCAACGACAAGTTCGGCATCGAGAACGGCCTCATGGTTACCGTTCACGCTTACACCGCTGACCAGAACCTCCAGGATGGCCCTCACGGCGACCTGCGTCGTGCTCGAGCCGCAGCAATCAACATCGTGCCTTCATCGACCGGTGCTGCAAAGGCAATCGGCCTCGTGCTTCCAGAGTTGAAGGGCAAGCTTGACGGCTACGCACTTCGTGTTCCAGTACCTACCGGTTCGATCACCGACCTCACCGTCGTTGCAAAGACCGACGTCACCATCGACGAGATCAAGGCTGCATACAAAGAGGCTGCTGCAAGCGGTCCACTTAAGGGCATCTTGAAGTACACCGAAGACGAGATCGTTTCGAGCGACATCGTTACCGACCCACACTCATCGATCGTTGACGCAGGCCTGATCAAGGTCATCGGCCGCACCGTGAAGATCTCGTCGTGGTACGACAACGAGTGGGGTTACTCGAACCGCCTCGTCGACCTGACCGAGCTCGTCGCAAGCAAGCTCTAAATCAATGCGTCATCTCGCAGACCTGCCTAACCTCGACGGCAAGCGGGTCGTCATTCGCTGCGACTTCAATGTTCCTTTGGATGGCGACCGCATCACCGACGATGGCCGCATCGTTGCTTCGGTGCCAACAATCAAGTACTTGGTCGACAAGGGCGCGAAGGTCGTTGTGATCTCGCACCTGGGTCGCCCAGAGGGCGCTCCAGACCCTCAGTATTCGTTGGCTCCGGCAGCAAAGCGCCTCGGCGAACTGCTTGACCAAGAAGTCTTCTTTGCCACCGACACCGTCGGCAGCGAGGCAACCGGCGCCGTAAAGGCAATGGCTCGCGGGGCAGTGGTTGTGCTCGAGAACCTTCGCTTCAACGCTGGCGAGACCAGCAAGGATGCGGGCGAGCGCGAAGCGTTTGCCGCAAAGCTAGCCGAGTATGGCGACTTCTTCGTGAGCGATGGCTTCGGCGTCGTGCACCGCAAGCAGGCAAGCGTCTACGAGTTGGCCAAGGCTCTGCCAAGCGCAGCCGGCCTGCTCATCGAAAAGGAAGTCGACGTTCTGACTCGCCTGACCGAGAGCCCTGAGCGCCCATACGCGGTTGTTCTCGGTGGTTCGAAGGTCAGCGACAAGTTGGGCGTCATCGATCACCTGCTCCCGCGCGTGAACAAGATTCTCGTCGGCGGCGGAATGGTCTTCACGTTCCTTGCAGCCCAGGGCCACG
>CAITNA010000184.1 GCA_903893675.1 uncultured Micrococcales bacterium | reverse complement strand
GTGGCAGCTATGCAGCTGCTAACGCAGTTGTGAAGCACAGCAACACCTCACAGGCTGTTACTCAGTCGCAGCTCGAACTCGGCAAGCAGTTGTTCCTTGCCAACTGTGCTTCATGCCACGGCAAGAACGGTGTCGGCACCTCTGCTGCCCCGACTCTTATCGGCGTTGGTGCAGCGTCTGCTGACTTCCAGGTTTCCTCTGGCCGCATGCCTGCTCAGGCTGATGGTCCACAGATGCAGGTCAAGCCAGTTCAGTTCACTCGCGAGCAGATCGATGCAATCGCTGCATACGTTGGCTCACTTGGCACCGGCCCTGCAATCCCAACCGCCGAAATGACTGCCGCCAACGGCGATGCAGTTCGCGGTGGCGAGTTGTTCCGCATCAACTGTGCAATGTGCCACAACGCTGTTGGTGCCGGTGGTGCACTGACCGAGGGCAAGTACGCCCCGAACCTGCACAACATTCCAAACTCTCGCATCTACGAGGCAATGCTCACCGGCCCACAGAACATGCCGGTATTCAACGATGCGAACATCACACCTACCGACAAAAAAGACATCATCACTTACCTAAAGTATTTGGATGAAAATCCATCTGCCGGTGGTTATGAACTTGCAGGACTTGGTCCTGTTGCCGAAGGTCTCTTCATCTGGATCATCGGTCTCGGTCTCATCATTGGTTTCACCGTTTGGCTTGGCGCCAAGTCGAACTAGTTTCAGATTTTCAGAAAACAGGAAAGAGCAATAAGTGAGCGAAAAGGCTAAGGAGTACCGCTACGAAAGCGGTCTCGCAGTCGTTCAATCAGGCAAGGTCTCAGACCCGGGAATCGAACCGCACCGCGTTCGCATGACCGACAAGAGTGAGAAGCTCGAGCGCACCGCCAACCGCCAGGTTGCGGCACTCTTCATCGCATCAGCGGTGGGCAGCGCGTTCTCGATCTTCGCTTACTTCGCCTTCCCAATCACCTCAGACCTCGGCACCGTGCGCTCGAACACTTTGTGGCTCGGCTTCGGCATCACCCTTGGTCTGCTCGGAATTGGTGTGGGCGCAGTGCACTGGGCAAAGACCCTGATGCCAGATGCCGAGGTTTACGAACCACGTCACCAGGCTCGAAGTAGCGAAGAGAACCGCGCCGCAGCAATCGAGATCATCAAGCTCGCTGACAAAGAGTCGGGCTTCACTCGTCGCAAGCTGATCCGTCGCTCGCTCTACACCGCACTTGCGCTTTTCCCAATCCCAGCAATCTTCTTCTTCGGAGACCTCGGACCAAATCCTGCAGACACTCTTCGTCACACCATGTGGCGCAAGGGCACTCGCCTTGCAAAGGACCCATACGGCACCCCAATCAAGGCAAGCGAAGTAACCGAGGGTTCGGTCTTCCACGTCATCCCAGAAGGTTTGCAAGACCTCACCGACACCAAGCTCGAAGAGAAGGCAAAGGCCGCTGTTCTCTTGGTTCGCGTTGACCCAGCGATTCTCAACGAGTCACCAGACCGCAAGGGCTGGTCATACGACGGCATCGTTGCATACAGCAAGATTTGCACCCACGTTGGTTGCCCTGTAGCTCTCTATGAGCAGCAGACTCACCACCTGCTGTGCCCATGTCACCAGTCGACCTTCGACCTGACCGATGGTTGCAAGGTCATCTTCGGCCCAGCCTCTCGCCCACTTCCACAGCTGCCAATCACGGTTGACGCTGAGGGCTACCTAATCGCTCAGAGCGACTTCCACGAACCTGTGGGGCCAAGCTTCTGGGATCGGAGTGCTAACTAATGGCTAATCAAGCAACCGCAAAGAAGCCAGGTTTCTTGGCTGAGCGTGCAAACTTCTTGGATGAGCGTGTTGGCGTTGCCGGCATCCTCAAGGAGTTCGGTCGCAAGATCTTCCCTGACCACTGGTCATTCATGCTCGGTGAAGTTGCCATGTACAGCTTCGTCGTGCTGCTGATCTCGGGAACCTTCCTAACCTTCTTCTTCCAGCCTGCGATGACCGACGTCATCTACAACGGTGTCTACGGCCCACTCAAGGGTGCAGAGATGTCGATCGCTTACAAGTCGACCCTCGACATCTCATTCGAGGTGCGCGGCGGTCTGCTGATGCGCCAGGTTCACCACTGGTCAGCTCTGCTGTTCGTGGCGTCGGCAGGTCTGCACATGCTCCGCGTGTTCTTCACTGGCGCATTCCGCAAGCCTCGCGAGATCAACTGGGTTGTCGGCTTCCTGCTGTTCGTAATGGGCATGGCTGGCGGCTTCACCGGTTACTCACTGCCTGACGACCTGCTTTCGGGCAACGGTCTTCGCATCATCGACGGCATGATCAAGGGCGTTCCTGTAATTGGTGCCTACGTCTCGTCGCTGCTGTTCGGCGGCCAGTTCCCAGGTCACGCAATCGTGGCTCGTCTCTACAGCCTGCACATCATGATCGTGCCTGCACTGATCATCGTGCTGCTTGCCGTTCACCTGTTCATGGTCGTCATTCACAAGCACACCCACTACTCGGGTGCTGGCAAAAAGGACAACAACGTTGTCGGTTACCCATTGGCACCTGTTTACGTCGCGAAGGCCGGTGGATTCTTCTTCATCGTCTTCGGCGTAATCATGCTGATTGCTGCAACCTTCACCATCAACCCGGTATGGAACTACGGTGGCTACGACCCATCGCCAGTTTCTGCCGGTACTCAGCCTGACTGGTACATCGGTTGGCTCGATGGCGCACTCCGTTTGGCTCCAAGCCACCTAGAGGCGGGCTGGTTCGGTTTCTCGTGGTCATGGAACATCCTGGTGCCATTGATCATCAGCCTTGTGTTCCTGTTCGTAGTTGGCGCTTACCCGTTCCTTGAGAAGTGGGTAACCGGCGACGAGCGCGAGCACCACGTGCTCGACCGCCCTCGCAACGCACCGACCCGCACAGCAATCGGTGCAGCCGGTGTGACCTTCTATGCAGTGCTCTGGGCCGGTGCAAGCACCGACTTGATCGCAACCAACTTCAAGATGTCACTAAACAGCGTCTTGACCTTCATGCAGATCAGCTTGATCGTGTTGCCTATCGTTGCCTTCTGGGCAACCAAGCGCACCGCTCTCTCGCTGCAGCGTAAGGACCGCGAAATCGCTCTGCACGGTCGCGAGACTGGTCGCATCGTTCGAATGCCGCACGGTGAATACATTGAGGTGCACGAGCCGGTCGACAAGTATGAGCTCTACAAGCTCACCGCTTTCGAAAGCTTCGCCCCTACCCTTGCTCGACCCAACGAAGAAGGCAAGATCACCGTCAAGGCGCGCATGCGCGCAGCCCTGTCGAAGTTCTACTTCGAAGACCGCGTAACCCCTGCGACTCAGCTCGAAATCGATGCCTCGCACGGACACCACGACGAGCCAAAGGCAATCGAAGCCAAGCCAGCCAAAAAGGCTGCTGCAAAGAAGACTGCGGCTAAGAAGCCTGCAGCCAAGAAGGCAGCACCAAAGGCAACTAAGACTGCGAAGGCTCCTGCAAAGAAGCCAGC
>CAITNA010000183.1 GCA_903893675.1 uncultured Micrococcales bacterium | reverse complement strand
GTTGCAGCGGCTCTGGTTCACAAGGCCGTGGGCGACCAGCTGGTTTGCGTGTTCGTCAACCACGGGTTGCTTCGTCAAGATGAGGCCGAGCAGGTTGAGCGTGACTATGTCGCTGCCACGGGCATCCGTTTAGTTGTTGTCGATGCCGAGAAGAAGTTCTTGGATGCACTCGAGGGCGTTACCGACCCAGAGACCAAGCGCAAGATCATCGGTCGCGAGTTCATTCGCACCTTCGAAGAGGCTCAGGCCGCGCTGATTGCAGAGGCCAAGGCAGACAACCGTCCAATCAAGTTCTTGGTTCAGGGCACTCTTTACCCAGACGTTGTCGAGTCTGGCGGCGGCGCAACCGCTGGCATCAAGAGCCACCACAACGTTGGCGGCCTGCCTGACGACCTCGACTTCGAGCTGGTCGAACCGCTTCGAACCCTGTTCAAGGATGAGGTTCGCGCCATCGGTGCCGAGCTGGGTCTGCCTCGCGAAATCGTTCAGCGTCAGCCGTTCCCGGGCCCAGGCCTCGGCATTCGCATCGTCGGCGCCATCAACAAGGAGCGCCTCGACCTGCTTCGCAAGGCCGATGCCATCGTGCGCGAGGAGCTCACCGCTGCTGGCCTCGACGGCGAGATCTGGCAGTGCCCGGTTGTGCTCTTGGCAGATGTTCGCTCGGTTGGTGTTCAGGGCGATGGTCGTTCATACGGTCACCCGATTGTTCTTCGCCCGGTTTCATCTGAGGATGCAATGACCGCAGACTGGACCCGACTGCCATACGACCTGCTCGCCAAGATTTCGAACCGCATCACCAACGAGGTCGCCGGTGTGAACCGCGTCGTGCTCGACGTGACCTCGAAGCCACCGGGCACCATCGAGTGGGAGTAACCGTCACCGCTAGTCGGTGGTGGTTTCTAGGATTGCTGAGTTATGTCTGATCTTTTGTTTAGCCCGAGCATGGGTGGCGACCACCTGCTTGAGGGGCTCAACCCTCAGCAGCGTGCTGCCGTCGAACACCGCGGCCCGGCTCTGTTGATTGTTGCCGGCGCAGGTTCTGGCAAGACTCGCGTGCTGACTCACCGCATCGCGCATCTGCTCGCGAAAAAAGAGGCATGGCCATCGCAGATTCTCGCGATCACATTTACCAATAAGGCCGCCGCCGAAATGCGCGAGCGCGTTCGTCACCTGCTCGGCGAAGACGCCGACGGAATGTGGATCAAGACTTTTCACTCTGCCTGCGTTTTGATTCTTCGTCGCGAGAGCGAACGCCTCGGTCACGACAAGAACTTCACCATCTATGACAGCGGTGATTCGCGCGCTATTCTCAAGCGACTCATCAAAGACTCAGGCGCAGACGTTCACGGTCTGACCCCTGCCGGTTTGGCAGCGGTCATCTCAAACTCGAAGAACGAGCTCGGCGATGCCGAGAGCTTCTTGCGCAACTCAGACAGCGAAGACCCAAAGTCACGCGCAATCGCAACGCTGTTCTCGCAATACCAAGCCGAGCTTCGCCGCAACAACGCCTTCGACTTCGACGACCTCATTGCTGAAACGGTTTACTTGTTCCGCGCGTTCCCAGAGGTCGCCGCCATCTACCAGCGCAAGTTCCGCCACATCCTGGTTGATGAATATCAAGACACCAACCACGCGCAATACGCCCTAATTCGCGAGCTGACCCGCCCGATTCCAGATGGCCCGGACGGCCCTGGCTTGCCTGGCGCAAGCCTCACCGTGGTGGGCGACAGCGACCAGTCGATCTATGCCTTCCGCGGGGCTGACATTCGCAACATCGCCGAGTTCGAGAAGGACTTCGCCGGCGCCCACACCATCTTGCTCGAGCAGAACTACCGCTCGACCCAGAACATTCTGAGCGCGGCCAACGCCGTTATCTCGAACAACTTCGACCGCCCGAACAAGAACCTCTGGACTGACAGCGGCGACGGCGAAAAGATCGTCGGCTACACCGGCTATTCGGCACACGACGAGGCCCAGTTCATCGCTGACGAAATCGGCGACCTGCACCGCGCCGGCACCAACTATCGCGACATGGCCGTGTTCTATCGAACCAACGCCCAGACCCGTGCCCTTGAAGAAATTTTCATTCGCTCCGGATTGCCATACCGAGTCGTCGGCGGCACCAAGTTCTATGAGCGTCAAGAAATCAAGGATGCCTTCGCATACCTCGTGACCATCGCGAACCCGCGCGACAACTTCGCGGCTCGCCGAATCTTGAACGTGCCGAAGCGCGGCATCGGTGATGCAAGCGAAACCGCGATTGCTGTGTTTGCAGACAAGAACAACATCTCGGTTCGTCAGGCGCTCGCATTCACCAAGGAGCTCGGCTTCGGCCCGAAGATCGCCGGCGCGATTTCTGGTCTCGACAAGATGCTCGAAGAGCTCGAAACCCGAATCGAGGCAGACACCGTCGACACCATTCTGCGCGAGGTGTTGAACAAGAGCGGTCTGCTCGAATCGCTGCGCAACTCGCGCGACCCACAAGACGAAGCTCGCGTCGAGAACCTCGAGGAATTGGTTTCTGTTGCCAAGGAATTCCAGCGCAATAATCCTGAGGGTCGCTTGCCAGACTTCTTGAACGAGGTCGCACTGGTCGCAGCCGCCGACGAGATCGACGACGCATCAGGAACCGTTTCGCTGATGACCCTGCACACCGCAAAGGGTCTCGAATACGACGCCGTGTTCCTAACCGGCATCGAAGAGTCACTGCTGCCACACAAGATGGCTTTCTTGCAGCCCGGCGGAGTCGCCGAAGAGCGACGCCTGTTCTATGTGGGCATCACCCGCGCCAAGAAGAAGCTGCACATCTCGCTTGCCATGCAGCGCACCACCTTCGGCGAGAGCGAATCGAGCATCCCTAGCCGCTTCTTGAACGAGATTCCCGTCGAGCTGATCGCCTGGCGCGAGAGCGGTGCCGGCAGGGCCATCGGCCACAAGGGTTCTTCTGGCTACGACTCGGGCTACCGCTCGAGCCGTGCCGTCACCGGCGGCCACCTCGGCGACCTCAGCCCAGCCGCCAGTCCAAAGCCAAAGACCCAGTGGGCCGGGGCCATCAGCTCGGTTCGCGACAACGGCGATCTGCAGCTGGCAGTCGGCGATGTCGTCGAGCACTCCGACTTCGGCCGCGGCAAGGTGATCGACACCTCGGGCGAAGGCACCAAGCAGACCGCCGAAATCCGTTTCGACTCAGGTTCGAAGAAGCGGCTGCTGGTCAAAGTCGCACCAATCACCAAGCTCTAGCGCCACGCGCATCCGAGTTTCGCCTTCGAGCGAGCGCACATTGGCCGGGCGCCGAGCCCCGTCGGCCCGCTGGTTTAGACTTGGCGGGTTAGCCGAATTTTGAACGGAACAATCAAGTGGATCTATTTGAATACCAGGCGCGCGACATGTTCGAG
>CAITNA010000182.1 GCA_903893675.1 uncultured Micrococcales bacterium | reverse complement strand
CGCAGCACGACCTCGATGTTGACCACGCCATCCATGTCGCTGTCGGTGCGCAGCTTCTTGAGTTCGAATCGGCCCCACTTCTTCGCGGCATCCTTGGCTGGCAGGTATTCGTCGGTGAAGATGTCCCAGAGCTGTTCGCTGGTGACCTCGCCGCCGCCGGCATCGGTGACGTTTTGAACCACGCGCGAGAACTCGATCTGCAGCTTGCGAGGCAGGTCGATGTTGTGGTCGGCCTTCAGCAGGTATGCCACACCGCCCTTGCCCGACTGCGAGTTCACGCGAATGACAGCCTCGTATGAACGGCCGACGTCCTTCGGGTCGATTGGCAGATAAGGCACGGCCCAGACCAACTCGTCGACATCGACACCCTTGCCCTTTGCCTCGGTGTGCATGCGCTCGAAGCCCTTCTTGATTGCATCCTGGTGCGAGCCGCTGAACGCCGTGTAAACCAGGTCGCCGCCGTATGGGCTGCGCTCGTGAACTCGCAACTGGTTGCAGTATTCAACGGTGCGCTTGATCTCATCCAAGTTAGAGAAATCGATGTGCGGGTCGATGCCCTGCGAGAACAGGTTCAGACCGAGCGTGATTAGGTCGACGTTTCCGGTGCGCTCACCGTTGCCGAAAAGGCAACCCTCGATGCGGTCGGCGCCGGCAAGGTAACCGAGCTCTGCAGCAGCAACCGCGGTGCCGCGGTCGTTGTGCGGATGCAGCGAAAGCAGAACCGAATCGCGGCGGTCAAGGTGGCGACTCATCCACTCGATTGAATCTGCATAAACATTCGGCGTTGCCATCTCGACGGTCGCAGGCAGGTTGATAACCATCTTGCGCTCAGGCGTTGGCTTGATCTCGGCGATGACCGCGTTGCAAACCTCGAGCGCATATTCGAGCTCGGTTCCGGTGTATGACTCAGGCGAGTACTCGTAGAAAATCTTGGTGTCAGGAATAGAGGCTTCCATCGAAAGACACTTGCGGGCGCCGTTCAGCGCGATTGCGAGAATGCCGGCCTTGTCTTGGTTGAACACGACGCTGCGCTGCAGCACCGAGGTCGAGTTGTAGAAGTGCACGATGGCCTGCTTGGCTCCGCGCAGAGACTCATAGGTGCGCACGATGAGCTCGTCGCGAGCCTGGGTCAGCACCTGAATGACTACATCGTCTGGGATGTGGCCATCCTCGATGAGCAGGCGCACAAAGTCGAAGTCGGTCTGGCTTGCGCTCGGAAAGCCAACTTCGATCTCTTTGTAACCCATCTTGACCAGAAGCTGGAACATCTTGAGCTTGCGCTCTGGGCTCATCGGGTCGATCAGGGCCTGGTTGCCGTCGCGAAGGTCAACGGCGCACCAGCGTGGGGCCTCGGTGATTCGCTTGCTTGGCCAGGTGCGGTCAGGCAGATGCACTTCGATCTGCTCGTGGAAGGGCTGGTATTTGTGAACCGGCATGCCGGAAGGTTTTTGATTGAAATCCATGTGGTGCTCCTAGTTGGGCTTTGTGGTTTGCCCCGGAATAGCGAACTCTCCGCGACGAGGAGGCCGGGAGTTAGGCCTCGTCGCGGCCACTAAGAAGGAGCCCGAAGAACACGTTTCTAGGTTAGCCGAGGGGTTCTCGGGCTGGCAACTAAAAACCGAGGCGACCGAGCTGCTTCGGGTCGCGCTGCCAGTCGGGGGCGACCTTCACGCGAATCGAGAGAAAGACCTTCGAGCCGAGCAGCTTCTCGATCTCGAGCCTGGCCTGCTGCCCGACCTCGCGAAGACGCGAGCCGCCCTTGCCGATCACGATTGCCTTTTGCGAGTCGCGCTCAACCCAGACGTTCACGTGCACGTCGATAAGTGGTTTGTCCTCGCGCGGGTTCATCTCATCCAAGGTGACGGCAAGCGAGTGCGGCAGTTCGTCGCGCACGCCCTCGAGTGCAGCCTCGCGAACCAGCTCGCAGATGCGAGCCTCGATGGTTTCATCGGTGACTGCCTCGTCTGGGTAGAGCTGCTCTGATGGCGGCATGTGCTCAACCAGAAGTGTGACCAACTGTTCGAGCTGCTGACCCTCAACGGCCGAAACCGGGATGATCGCCTGCCAGTCGCGCAACTTCTGAACCTCGAGCAACTGCTCGGCTAGCTTTTCGCGCGATACGGTTTCGCTCTTGGTGACGATTGCAACCAACTTGGCTCGGCCGTAGCGACTGAGCTGCTCGTTGATAAAGGTGTCGCCGAGCCCGATCTTTTCATTCGCCGGGATGCAAAAGCCAATTACATCTACATCGCCGAGTGTCGCCTCGACCAGGTCGTTTAGGCGCTGGCCGAGAAGTGTGCGTGGGCGGTGCAGCCCAGGGGTGTCGACAACAATCAGCTGACCGAAGTCGCGGTGCACGATACCGCGAATCGCGCGCCGGGTGGTCTGCGGCTTCGAGCTTGTGATCGCAACCTTTTCACCGACCAGCGCGTTGGTGAGTGTTGATTTTCCGACGTTCGGTCGGCCAACAAAAGATACGAATCCGGCGCGATAGGTCATTCTGGCAGTCCTTCGAATCCGGCAACCGCGTCTGCCAGGTCTTGATCACGGTGCACGAGAACGGTTTTCATGCGCTTGTGTCGCCCCTCGAAGCGCTCCGCGGTAAAGCGAAGCCCCGAGTAGTTCACTACGTCGCCCTTTGCGGGCAGGCGCTCGAGCTGCTTGGTCATCAGACCACCAACCGAGTCGACATCTTCTTCTTCGAGTTCGATCTCGAACAAATCGCCGAGGTCGACCAATGAGTGTCGGGCGGCGACTCGATAGCCACCGTCATCCAAGGCGTCTGGACCCTGGTCGTCTTCGTTGGCATCGGCAATCTCGCCGACCAACTCGTCGATGACGTCACCGAGTGTGACCAGGCCGGCAACACCGCCGTATTCATCGACCACAACAACGATGTGGGTGTTCTGCTCGCGCATGGCTTGCAGCAAATCGTCGAGCGGCAGCGACTCAGGCAGGAACACGGCCTTGCGAGCAACCTTGGTCACCGGCTGTTTCGCTGCGGCCTTGTTGGCCTTGTGAAGGGTGCGAACCAGGTCTTTCAGATAGAGCACGCCAACGACCTCATCGACGGTCTTTCCGGTGACGGGTGCACGAGTGATGCCCTTGGCAGCGAAGAACTCTGTCGCCTCTGCAAGGGTCGAATCAGCTGGGATGGTCGCCATATCGATTCGCGGAACCATAATTTCGCGAATCCAGGTCTCGCTGAGTTCTTCGACAGATTCGAGCAACTCCTGCTCGAACTCTTCTGGCTCGTCGACTTTTGGCAAAGACAAGGGGGTGAAGAGCAGGTGGATCGAGTTGATCACCGGAGCAAGCCAGCGCGCCAGGGTCAAACCGAACTTTCGGTGGCCGAGTCTGCGGGCCGAAACCTGCGAGAGCAACAGCACGGCAACCATCAGCACAACCGAAATGATTGCGGTTAGCCACCAAGCCATGCCTAGTGGAACCAGCGACTGACCAATGGTCACGCCAAAGATTCCGGTGAGGGTCATGCGAACGAAACTGAGCGACTCAGCTTTGGCCTGGTTCTCGACGTCTGCCTCTAGTGCCGCCTTGAGCACAGCGGCAAGCAGGGTGAGCAGCGCAAACAGCGCCGAAAGGTAAAACGCGACGGCTAGCACCTAGAGTGCCTCGTTCGCATAGAAGTCGGCCAGAATCTCGCGCTGCAGACCAAACATCTCAGCCTCTTCATCAGGCGTGGCGTGGTCGAGGCCAAGCAGGTGCAAGATGCCGTGAGTCACGAGAAGCAGAATCTCGTTCATCAGCGCGTGGCCGGCCTTGTCTGCGTTGCCCTGGGCATACTCGGGGCAAACCACGATGTCACCGAGCAAGCCGGCTGGTGTCTGCTCTTCTTCAGAGCCGATGCGCAGCTCGTCCATCGGGAAACTGAGCACGTCGGTTGGGCCTTCTTCTTCCATCCAGCGCACGTGCAGTTCGCTCATAGTTTCGACGTCGACGAACTGAATTGCGAGTTCTGCCGCCGGGTGAATGTGCAACTTATCTAGCGCGAAGGTTGCCAACTTCAGAACGCGAACCTCGTCGACCGCCTGGCCGCTGTCGTTGTTGATCTCGATGGTCATTTCTTCGCCGCCGCCTTTGCCGCCTGCTTTACCTGCTGCTTCTCGTCGAACTTCGAGTAGGCGTCGACGATCTTGGCGACCAGCGAGTGGCGCACAACGTCATCCGAGGTGAGGTAACAGAACTTGAGATCGGCAACCTCGTCGAGCACCTCGGTCGCGGTCTTCAGGCCAGACACACCGTTTGGCAGGTCGATCTGAGTGGCATCGCCGGTGACGACCATCTTCGAGTTGAAACCGAGACGAGTCAGGAACATCTTCATCTGCTCTTTTGTGGTGTTCTGAGCCTCATCAAGGATGATGAACGAATCGTTGAGCGTGCGACCGCGCATGTATGCAAGCGGGGCAACCTCGATGGTGCCGCTGGCCATTAGCTTTGGCACGGCATCTGGGTCGAGCATCTCGTGCAGCGCGTCGAACAGTGGGCGCAGGTATGGGTCGATCTTCTCGTTGAGCGTTCCTGGCAAGAAGCCGAGGCGCTCGCCCGCCTCAACCGCCGGGCGGGTCAAGATGATCCGGCTGATTTCCTTGCGCTGCAAGGCCTGCACGGCCTTCGCCATCGCGAGGTAGGTCTTGCCGGTTCCGGCAGGACCGATGCCGAAGACGATGGTGTGCCCATCGATTGCGTCGACGTATTGCTTCTGGCCAAGGGTCTTCGGGCGAATGCTCTTGCCACGCGAAGAAAGAATGCTTTGACTCAGCACATCGGCAGGTCGAACCGAGTCGTCAATCATCTTGGCTGAGCGTGAGACTGCCTGCGGCTCGAGCTGCTGGCCACCTGCGACGAGTTCGATCATCTCGGCCACGAGTGCGCGAACCGCATCGACATCTTTTCGCGGGCCCTGCAACGTGATCTTGTTTGAGCGCACCAGCACATCGACCGTAGGAAATGTCGACTCGAGAGTGCGAAGCAGCCCGTCGTTGGTGCCGAGCAGATTCACCATCGGAACACTGGTGACTTCGATGAACTCGCGCACCGGTTGGTTGTTGGTTGTCATCTAGGCCTTTGGGGTCTTGCTGGTGACGTGGCCGTGCGCGTGGAACACGGTTTGGCCGGCATCGACGCCGGTGTTGAAAGTAAAGCGGAATGAGCCTGTCGAGAGTTCATCGGCAACCTTCGAGCCGAGCCGAATCAGATCGACAAGTGCGGCCTCGTTCGCGAAGGCTAGCTCGGCGATGTTTGAGTGGTGTTCACGAGGAACCACAAGAACGTGAATGGCCTGCTGCGGGTTGATGTCGTTGAACGCGATGGCGTGCTCTGACTCTGCAACTAGCGTGGCCGGGATGTCTCCCGAGATGATCTTGCAAAAAATGCAATCCTGATTGGTCAATTTGCCTCCGACACCAAGTTTAGAGTTCGCGGTGTCTAGCGGTAAGTGCCGTTTGCGGCGTTGTATCCCTCTGCCCAATATAATGCAGCACCTACAATGTTTAAAAGTTTTTTTGAGAATTTTCTTGGGATATCTTTCCTGGATTCGCTTTTGAGATTATTCCTAATCCTTTCCCATTTCGCCCTGCTGCTATTAGGGTGTTTTGCCGCCTTAGCGCGGCCTCTATCCTGATTATCTTTTAGCTTTTCTATTTGGTTTTCTGTTAACTGTATATCGGATATCCATTTGCTTACTACGCTTTTGGAACAGCGCACTTCAGATG
>CAITNA010000181.1 GCA_903893675.1 uncultured Micrococcales bacterium | reverse complement strand
TTTGCAGCTGGCTTTGCAGCTGGCTTAGAGGCAGCCTTAGCAGCAGGCTTGGCAGAGAGCGCCTTTGCGGCCTTGGTTGCAGCTGCCTCGACGTCTTGAGCCACGTCGCTTACGGCGTTTGCAGCCTTCGCTGTTGCCTTGAGCGCGTCCTTCTGGGTGGCCTTGACCGTCTTAACGACCTTGGCAGCGACCTTCTTCTTGCGCTTGAGAACTTCCTTCTTGGAATCCTTGCCAGCCTTGACGACCTTGTCAGCCACCTTGCTAGCGGCCTTCTTGAGATCTTTTTCAGTTGCTGAGGCCTTTTTGCTCAACTTCGCTGTAGCGCGAGCAAGTGCCTTATCCAGCGCGTCCTTCTGCTTGGAAGCTTTTTTCTTGGAAGTCATGATGACCTTTCTGCGATTGCCTGTGTAAACCCAACTGAGATCGGTGCAGGGCACAACAATCAACGCGGGATTCGAGTGTTAGTTAACCCATCGAAGGTAAACAGATACCCCTGAGTAATGATTTGTTCACTTACTGTTCACCTTACGTCGTAGAGCTAATTCGGTCTTACGCTTGAGGCATGACGACGCTCCCTCCCCCAGCCTTTGAACTTCAGGGCAAGACGCTCGATGACATGCTGCCGTCGACTGCCACCCGCAAGCAGATAAACATCGGCGAGGTGGAGCTTGCCGTCGCCGACATGCCCGCCACTGGCACTGAACTCGGAATCGCGATCTTGGTGCCCGGCTTTACGAGCTCGCTAAGCACCTTCTTTCCGATGTTTCAGACGCTCGCCGATCAGGGCTTCCGCGTCATCTCGCTTTCACAGCGCGGGCAGCCCGGTTCGACCGGCCCCGACACTGCCGGCGGTTACGACCTCGCAACGCTGGCTCGCGACATCCACCAGTTGGCTGATGCACTCGGGCTCGGTCGCGAGGTGCACCTTGTCGGCCACAGCTTTGGCGGAGTCGTCGGCACAGAAGCCGTGATTCAAGACCCGTCACGCTTTGCCAGCTTCACGATGTGGAACTCGGGTGCCGGCTCACTCGGTGATCAGATGCTCGGCGAGCAGGCCGTTTTACGCGAGCACGGCATCCGCGGTTTGTGGATCGGCTTTCGCCAAGAGGTGGGTGCCGACCCGGACGCCGACCTGCGCGGCGAACTCAACGTGATTGAAGAGTTTTATCACCGTCGCTTGTTCAGCACGAACCCTGCACAGATTGATGCCGGCTTCACGCACCTCTACGAGCACCGCGACCGCTCAGATGAGCTGATTGCTACTGGTGTTCGCACTCTTGTGAGCCACGGAGCCCTCGATGACGCTTGGCCGATAGACCAGCAGCGCGACTTCGCCTCGAAGGTGGGTGCCGACTACTGGGTGGTCGCCAACGCCGGACACTCTGCTCACGCAGACCGCCCCGAAGTATGTGCCCGACTGCTCGCAGCCTTCTGGTCTAACTAGTTTTAGGTTTCGATACGCGCTTCGCGCTACTCAACCAGCGAAGGCGCGCTACTCAACCAGCGACCAATTAGCGAGCGTCGAGGGCGCGCGTAAGCACGTCGACGAG
>CAITNA010000180.1 GCA_903893675.1 uncultured Micrococcales bacterium | reverse complement strand
TTTGTTCCTTATGCGTCGGCGAACCTAACTGGCTCGAACCGATTGCTTCTTGGTTTCGGTTGGCCGATGGTGATCTTCCTCGGTTTCTTCGCATACCTCGCAGCGCGTCGTCGCGGAGAGTCGAAGCAGAAGCACTTCACCGTTCACCTCGAGCGTCAGGCTCGACTCGACATTGGCTTCCTGTTTATTGGCAGCCTGCTCGCCCTCATCGTTCCGCTCACCGGTCAATACCCGTTGCTGCTCGGCGTGATTCAGGTCGCACTTTTTGCTGCCTATCTCTGGCGAGCATCGATGCTCGAAAAGGAAGAGCCTGAGCTCGAAGGCATCGCGGCTTACGTCGGTGCTCTTCCTAAGGTTGGTCGTCGCGTTTTCTTGCTCGTGATGGTCGCGCTCTCGGCCACGTTCATCCTGCTTTCGGCAGAGCCATTCGCCGACTACCTAATCAAGGCGGGCACCGCCACCGGCATCGACAAGTATGTCTTGGTGCAGTGGTTGGCTCCGATTGCTTCAGAGGCGCCGGAGTTCATCCTGGCTTTGATGTTTGGTTTCAAGGGCAAGCCGGGCGTTGGCCTCGCGATTCTGCTCAGCTCAAAGATCAACCAGTGGACAGCCCTGGCCGGCTCGATGCCGATTGCCTATGTAATCGGCGGCGGTTCGGGCGCAGCCCTTCCTATGGATGCCCGCCAGCTCGAGGAGTTCTCGCTGACCGCAGCCCAGGCGTTGCTCGGCGTCGCCATTTTGCTTGCCCTGCGCATCCGTTTGGTCGAGGGAATCGTGCTGTTCGGCCTGTTCGCCGCATCGTTCGCGATCACTGACACCGGCTTCCGCTGGACCATGGTCACCGTCTATTCGGTGCTCGCCGCGGTCTACTACTACGTTCACCGAAAGGGCTTCTTGCCCGCCATTCGAGCGCCATTTAGCAAGCGCATCTAATGGGCTTCGAGTTTCGCGACTCAACTGGTCGGGCCTGTGGCTCGACCGAATTCGCGAAGTCGTTGCTTGCCGATCAGCTCGAGTCGATCGATGCCGAACTTGCCGCCTCGATTCGCGCCGAGACCAAGTGGCGCGAAAACTATCAGCACTACTTTTATGAGCTCACTCGCCTTGAGGTGATTCGCCCCGATGTGAACTGGGCCAAATTCTCGGATGCAGTTCCAGCGCGAATCGCGAATGAAGCAGGCGAGACGATGGCGGCCCTGGCTGCTCGCGGATTTGCGAATCGCCATGAACTCAAGTTTGTGCGCGTGGTGGGCACCGGCCAGCGCATGCCGATCGCCATGCCTGCCGTGGCATCTTCGTTGAGTGTGCAGAACGCAACCGCTGATGCACTTCATGCTCTTGACTTTGTTCGCGCGAATTCCTCGCTCGACATTTCTGGCGACATCTTGGTTGCGCTTGCGGGCTATGCCGAGCTTTCGGCAGCCAAGGCCTGGCTCGACTGGGGTGGCACTGTGGCTGTCATCGCGCGCAAGAACGATGTTGCACACGCAGAGTTGGTTGCTCACGCGCAGCGAAGCGCAGGAACCCTGTTGTTTGTCGAGGGTGGCATCGACTTGATTGCTGAGATCGAAAAGGCCGGGCACTTCTTGCGCACGCTCTCGCGCGAGGGCAAGCGCTTGGTCGTCGCGAGCTTTGGCTATGCGCCAGGTGCAAACCAGATCAAACTGCAGGCGGCGCAACTCGCACTGACTCAGCTTGCGCAGCAGCTGCCGAAATCGCAGGTCGCACTCGCGTGGTTGGCTACTCCGCTCGATGTCATCATCACCGATGCCCACAGCGTCGAGGCTCAGATTGCCGCCTATCGCTCGCGCGGGTTTGCCACCAAATTGCGCGATGCATTCTGGCAACTGTTCGGCTCGCTAAAGCCGGCAACCCCAGAGGTTATCGAGGGTGAAGTTGGCATCTTCGACGCCAGTGCCAATCGCCAAGGTTCGAGCTACATCCTGGCCAAGCACTCCGAGCGCTGGGCGGCACTGGCTGCGGCCAGGGCAGGGGTGCGCATCTCGTTCGTGGTGGCCCCACCAGCCGAAACTCGATCTGTGCTCGGAGCCAAGAAGGTGCTGGCCAGAACCT
This sequence comes from uncultured Micrococcales bacterium, assembly GCA_903893675.1. GTDB lineage: Bacteria > Actinomycetota > Actinomycetes > Actinomycetales > Microbacteriaceae > Rhodoluna. The sequence continues at coordinate 1,397 of CAITNA010000180.1, read as the reverse complement.
ACCGCGGCCTAGCCCGGTTTGGCGTTCGCCCGCTCGAGGCCGAGCAAACCGCGACGCTGATGGCTGCCATCCTGGTGCGCAGCCTGCACGACCCGGCAGCCCCCCAGAACACTTCGGCCACGGCCATCCATGCGGGGCTTTGGAGCATGCCCTATCAGGTCGATTCTGTTTGGGTGCCGGCTAGCCTCATCGGCTAGGTCAGCCGACCAGCAGCGGATTTTGCGACACGGCTGCGGCACTAGTCTGAATTCACCTGCCGTTTACCTTTAGTTTCTAATCTGAACGCGCGTCAAACGTTAGGTAACCAATCCCGAAAGGTCCAAATGGATTCGATCTCCTTGGTCGTTGGAGCTGTAGTCGTAATTGCGTTGTTCTTCGACTTCACCAACGGCTTCCATGACACCGCAAATGCCATGGCCACCCCAATTGCAACCGGCGCACTTCGCCCGCGAATGGCTGTTGCCCTAGCAGCAGTGATGAACCTCGCCGGTGCGTTTCTCGGCACCGCAGTTGCAAAAACTCTCTCGACCGGAATGTTCAACGATGGCATCAAGATCGTTCCTGAGATGGTCTTTGCAGGTCTTACCGGTGCAATCACCTGGAACCTGATCACCTGGTTCCTCGGTTTGCCTTCGTCTTCGTCGCACGCACTCGTCGGTGGCCTCGTCGGCGCCGGCATCGCATACTCGGGATACAACTCAATCAACGTGGCAAACCTCGTTGAGAAGGTTGTCGTGCCTGCGCTTACCGCTCCGCTGGTTGCAGCAATCGCAGCCTCACTCGCGACTCGTCTTGCATATGCAATTACCTATCGAGGCGACAACAAGGATGGCATTCGCACCGGACGCGGCAAGTACCGTGTCGGTCAGTGGTTCTCATCGTCGCTCGTTGCAATCGCTCACGGCACCAACGATGGCCAGAAGACCATGGGTGTCATCACCCTCGGTTTGATTGCCGGTGGCTTTGTTACCAAGGATGCGGGCATTCCGCTTTGGGTAATGCTTGCGGCCGCAATCGCAATCGCAGCTGGAACCTACGCGGGTGGATGGCGAATCATCAAGACCCTCGGTTCAGGTCTTGCTGAGATCAAGCCAGCTCAGGGCTTTGCAGCCGAGATGTCGACCAGTGCGTCGATTCTTGCTTCGAGCATCTTCGGGTTCGCGCTTTCGACCACTCAGGTCGCTTCGGGTTCGGTCATCGGTGCAGGCCTCGGCCGCAAGGGTGGCTCGGTCAAGTGGGGCAAGGCAGGTCAGATTGTGATCGCCTGGTTCCTCACCCTGCCTGCTGCTGGTTTGGTTGGCGCTGCTTCGGCATCGCTGACCCACATCGGCACCGTTGGCATCGTGCTTGACGCCGTGCTGATGGCAGCGGTCTCGATCGCTATCTTCCAGATGTCT
>CAITNA010000179.1 GCA_903893675.1 uncultured Micrococcales bacterium | reverse complement strand
GCCAACGTGCTGCTGCCAACCTTTGTTCGCACCGACTTTGGCGATCGAGCCTCGCTGCTCACCTCGGTTTACACAACCCTCTTGGCCATCGCCGCCAGCTTCGCTGCCGCGTTTGCCGTGCCATGGAGCGATTTCCTCGGCGACTGGAAACTCTCGATGCTCACCCCAGATGTTCCGCTGCTTTTCGCCATCGCGTTCTGGTGGCCGCGAGTTCGCGAGTCTGAACCGCACGTGCAGATTGCTGCTCACGCCGCCAAAGATGAAGCGCGCGCCGTTTATCGCTCGCCAATTGCCTGGGGCATCTTGATGTTCTTCGGTCTGCAGTCGCTCGGTTTCTATGCGCTGCTCGGCTGGCTGCCAACCATGTTGATTTCAATCGGTGTAGCACCGGCCGCAGCGGGTTCATACCTCGGCCTAGCAACCGCAATCGGAATCCCATCGGGCTTCGCACTTGCCCCACTAATCGCAAAACTGAAGTCGCTCTCTTGGCTTGCCGCCCTCGCCTCATGCTTCACCACGGCCGGTTTCGTCATGCTGATGATCTTGATCAGCAACCACAACACCAACGCAGCAGCAATTATCACCGCAGGCATCATGATCTCGGTGGGGCAGACGGCAACCTTCCCGATGTCGCTCTCGCTCGTCGCCACCCGCGCGAACTCCAAAGCGCAGACCACGTTGCTCAGTGCCTTCTCGCAAGGATGGGGTTACCTCATCGCCGGAATCGGAACCTTCGTGGTTGGCGCTATCGGCAATTCGATCGGCTGGACAACCGGAGTGTTGCTCGTTGCGATTCTGTCGCTCATCCAAGTTGGGGTTGGCTTCTTCGCCGGTCGCAACGTGCACATCAAATAACTCGCCGTTCTAATAGCCGCTTAAAACAAAAGACCCGCCCGAAGGCGAGTCTTTCGAAAAATCTTGCGGAAGGGTCTACTTGAGACCGGCTGCCTGCTTGGCGATTGCTGACTTCTTGTTAGCAGCCTGGTTCTTGTGGATTACGCCCTTCGAAACAGCCTTGTCGAGCTTCTTGCCCGCTACTGAAACAGCAGCTGCTGCCTTTGCCTTGTCTCCAGATGCAACGGCCTCGCGTGCGGCACGAACAGCGGTCTTAACTTCGCTCTTCACTGCCCTGTTACGCTCGGTAGCCTTTGCGTTGGTGCCAATTCGCTTGATCTGCGACTTGATGTTTGCCATGTTTCACTTTCGTTGTTGCGGTTTCCAAAGTGGAAACCACGGATTGCGATGGTGGGGGTCATGGATGGAGACACTCATCCGAACCGACTCCCAAGCCTATCAGTCAGGCGGATTTATGGGCAACTATGCGACAATAGAGAAGTCCGGCTCCAGAGGGTCGGGTCCCAATCCCAGATTTTTAGAGGTCTATTTTGTCGCCACGCGCTACCACCAGGCTTGAGCCGGCTAAAACCGACCCTTCTCTGATTCGCAATTTCTGCATCATTGCCCACATTGACCACGGCAAGTCGACCCTGGCCGACCGCATGCTTCAGCTCACAGGCGTCGTCGATGACCGCTCGATGCGTGCCCAATACCTCGACCGCATGGACATCGAGCGTGAGCGCGGCATCACCATCAAGTCGCAGGCGGTGCGCATGCCATGGGAGGTCGACGGCAAGACCTACGCCCTGAACATGATCGATACACCGGGCCACGTCGACTTCACATATGAGGTTTCTCGTTCGCTTGCAGCTTGTGAGGGTGCAGTTCTGCTCGTCGACGCGGCTCAGGGCATCGAAGCCCAGACTCTTGCGAACCTCTATCTCGCAATGGAGAACGACCTCGAGATCATTCCGGTTCTAAACAAGATCGACCTGCCTGCAGCTCAACCAGAGAAGTACGCAGAAGAGCTGGCCAACCTAATCGGCGGAAACCCAGAAGACTGCCTGCGCGTTTCTGGAAAGACCGGTGTTGGCGTCGATGCCCTTCTCGACAAAATCGTTGGCACGATTCCAAACCCGGTAGGCGACCCGAACGCTCCTGCGCGCGCGATGATCTTCGACTCTGTGTATGACTCATACCGCGGCGTAGTCACATACGTGCGAATGATTGACGGCAAACTCGCACCGCGCGAGCGCATTCAGATGATGTCGACCAAGGCCGTTCACGAACTTCTCGAAATCGGTGTTTCGTCGCCTGAGCCAGAACCGACCAAGGGTCTCGGCGTTGGCGAAGTGGGCTACCTGATCACCGGCGTGAAAGACGTTCGTCAGTCGAAGGTTGGCGACACCGTCACCAACGCGCAGAAGCCTGCAACCGAAGCACTCAAGGGATACAAAGACCCACTGCCGATGGTCTACTCGGGCATTTACCCGATCGATGGCAGCGACTACCCGAACCTGCGCGAGGCACTCGACAAGTTGAAGCTCAGTGATGCGGCATTGGCATATGAGCCTGAGACCTCGGTGGCACTTGGCTTTGGTTTCCGCTGTGGCTTCCTCGGTTTGCTTCACCTCGAAATTGTTACCGAGCGCCTCGAGCGCGAGTTCGGTCTCGACCTGATTGCAACGGCTCCATCGGTGGTCTATGAAGTCACCATGGATGACGGCAAAGAGGTCACGGTAACCAACCCGAGCGAGTTCCCAACCGGCAAGGTGAAGAAGGTGCTCGAGCCGATGGTTCGCGCAACGATTCTTTCGCCGAAGGACTACGTCGGCGTAATCATGGAGCTCTGCCAGGGGCGCCGCGGAAACCTCGTTGACATGCAGTATCTCGGTGAAGACCGCGTTCAGCTGCGTTACACCTTGCCACTTGCCGAAATCGTTTTCGACTTCTTCGACCAGCTCAAGAGCAAGACTCAGGGCTACGGCTCGCTCGACTACGAAGAGATCGGCCTTGCCGAGGGCGACCTGGTCAAGGTCGACCTGCTGTTGCAGGGCGAACAGGTCGATGCGTTCAGTGCCATCGTGCACAAAGACAAGGCATACGCATACGGTGTGATGATCACCGGAAAACTTCGTGAGCTCATCCCGCGCCAGCAATTCGAGGTGCCGATTCAGGCAGCCATCGGTGCGCGAATCATTG
>CAITNA010000178.1 GCA_903893675.1 uncultured Micrococcales bacterium | reverse complement strand
TACGACCGACTTTCGATCTAGCTGCTGGCCCGTCTAGCTGCCCGGTAATTAGTTAGCCGGAGACTTCATAAACACCGCGATGAAGTCGCGGGTGCTCGGGCTCCAGAAGCGAGTTACCTCGCGAGGAATAGTCGGGTCAATCTTCTGACCGCGGGCATAAGGGCCATAGAAGTAGCCGTTGGCATAGCCCGAGTTCATGTCGAGAATCATCGATCGTTCGACGCCTGCGCGAACCATCATGTCTGCAAGCGACTTTGCGCTCAGCCAATTGCCAACGCAGTAGACGACCGTGCCATCGGCGCGAACGCCGATCGCTGAACGCCATACCAAGTTCTTGCCGCTGCCAACACCGTGCCAAACCCAGCCCCACTTGTTCTGAGTTTCGCTGAGCACCTGACTCACTCCGCCATCGACGTTGAGCGAAAGATTCTGACGAGCCGCTTGGATGGTGCCCCTAATCGGATCGCGAGCCCACTGAATCACGTCGATGCTTCCATCGGTGTAGGTCACCAGGGTTGCGCGACCGTTGACCATTTTGCGAATCACTTTGTCGCCGAGCATGTAGCCGCCCTGGCTATCGCCGAGCAGGAACGCGTCGGCTAGACCGGCGACATAGTAAGGGCGACGATCAAGGGCAACCTGGCCGGTGCCGTGGTCGTAGTTGCCCTCGGGAACGTGAGTGCCTGGAATCTGCTCGAAGGCCAACTGCTTCGGGTCAAACCAAACCAGGTTTGCGTAGTAAGAGGTGTGAACAGCGTCTGGTCGCACGCGGGCAACATAAACCGCAGTCGAGCCGTTGACCTGAATTTTGGTTGGCTCCCAGATGCCCTCGTCGGGCATCGGGGTTTGCGCCGGAGTCGACACCTGTGGCGGCATCATCGTTGGGGCTTGAGCCAGACCCCACTGCGGCTCGTTCGCAATTGTGGCCGGCTTGTATGTTGCGGTCGGGGTTGGAGTAGGCCCGCCATTGCCGCCGTCGAAGTTTGCGGCCTCGCTCGGAGTTCCGCCGACTACAGGTCGCTCGATGTATTGGTAGTAGAAGTTTTCGAGCGTTGCCACGACCGGGCCGAGGCCAAGCTCACGGGCCTGAGTCACAGCTGTTCCGACGAGGTCTTCGCCATCGCGAGCTGCGATGATCGCCGAGTTGGCCAAGAAGCCACCACCGAGCAGAACGAGTGCGGCGAGCAAACTAACCAAAGTTTGACGCAGGGTCTTTGCGATGCGATGAGCAACCCACCATGCATCGAAAATCAAATCGCTCTTGGCCATGCCCTGGCTTGCAGCGGCTCGCAGAGCGCGGTGCGCATAGTCATAAACGCGATCTGCCACCGAGTGCGGGAGCGTCTTGCGCAGGCGCTTGCGGTACCAGTTGTGCAACTCGGCACTTCCGGCTGTGGCCAAAGCCGAGCCGCCGAACCGGCAGTCCTGCAAGACGGTGTTCAACAAAAGGGCGTACTGCGCACGTTTGGTTTCAGAAAGCTTGGTTTGCTCATCCGTGTGCAGCCAACTCTTCAACCAATCTGCGGTGGTTAGCGCAGGCACGGCAGGCGCTTCAGTTGACTTGGATGTTGGCATTGGCAACAGGATAAGCGGTGGGGCTACTTTCGCCAGCTCGGCACGCGCCATCTCAAGGTAATTACCAGCACACGAAGGGTGATGATGATCGCTGCACCGAACGCCACAGACCACATGGATGGCAGTCCGAGTGAATTGGCGAGGATTACGAACCAACCGCCGACGAATGCGACGGCCGCGTATGGTTCGTGGTCAGAGAAGGCTCGAGGAAGCTGGTTGGTGAACAGGTCGCGAAGCACGCCACCGATGATTGCCGTGAGCACACCCATGATGACCGCGACAATCGCGCTCTTGTTCATGTCGAGGGCGATCTGGGTGCCCGAGGCCGCAAAGACCCCGAGGCCGATAGCGTCTGGCCATTTCATGGCGCGCTCGGTGATTTCGAGGTGGCGTGATTGCAAGAACAGGAGGGCCGCGATGGTCAGGCCGATGATGACCCAGATCCACCAATCGTGCTCGACCCAAAACAGTGGGCGACGGTTCAACAGAATGTCGCGCAAAGTGCCGCCGCCGAATGCTGTAGCCGCGGTGACCATGGCCACGCCGACGATGTCTAGGCCTTTGCGCTTTGCCTCGATCAGGCCCGAGAGTGCAAAAGCAAGAACGCCAAGCACCTCAAAGGTGCTGATGAAGTTGGCAACCAGCCAGGTCGCGAATTGTGATTGCACCCCGCAAGTATATCGAGCGGCGGACGGTGAGTGTCGGTGCCGCTTGCTACATTTGTGGTAAATCAAGCGAGGGTGAGAAATGGCGACAGTATCAGTGCGTATAGATGAACAACTAGTCGAGTCGGCTCGCAAGGCGGCTCAGGCTGAATATCGAACCGTGCAAGGGCAACTCGAGTTTTGGGCCAAGGTTGGCCGAGCCGCGCTCGACAATCCCGACCTTCCGGTGACCTTCGTGGCTAGCTCATTGCAGAGCCTGGCCGAACCACGCGAACTAAGCACGCCGTTCGTTCCACGCTCCAAGAAGGCAAAGTGACCTGGCAAGTTCGCCAGTCCAATCGATTCAGCCGTGTTTACAAACGCCTAAGCGATCCGCTCGCAAAGGCGGTCGACTCAGCGGTCGAGAAGATTGCAGCCGACCCGTCTATCGGCGAGAAGAAAAAGGGCGACCTAGCCAAACTTTGGGTTTACAAGTTTCGCCATCAGGGTCAGCTATACCTGCTCGGCTACACCAAAGACTCAGTCATCAGGGTCGTGTTCCTCGAAGACCTCGGGCCACACGAAAACTTCTATCGCGACCTAAAGCGTTAGACCGGGTTGCTGAACTCCCAGAGTTGGCCGGCCGGGTCAACAAAGGTAATGGTTCTGATGCCCCAGTCTTTGTCGGTCGGTTCGGTGTTGAGTTCAACACCAAGTGCCGCCAACCTCGCGGCCTCGTCGTCGACGCTTTGAACCTGAACAGTCAGCATGGATGCGTGAGCCGACCCGACTGAGGCAGTGGCGGCTGGCGCAAACAGGCCGACTGCATCCGAGCGCTCGAGGCAGTTAATCAGGACACTGCCGAATTTGAAAACTCGCGACACGTCATCGGCGTGAACCGGCTTGGCGGCGAATACATCCGAGTAGAAACGCTCAACGGAAGAGAGATCGTCGCAGACGAGGGTGATGGCAAAAACTTCAGGTTTCATGCCTCAAGCCTAAGAGCGAGATAGCGAGTGGCGGCTTAAATGAAAAAGCCCGCCTGCCCTTTCGGGCGGCGGGTCTTTCAGTTCAACTGGCGGGGTGGCTGTTAAGCCACTTGTGGAGATGGGGGGAATTGAACCCCCGTCCATCACAATGATCTTGGCACTTCTACGGGTGTAGCTTCAATAAGGTTCTGCTCGGCCCCCGCGCTAGCTTGAAGCGACATATCGGACAGGCCCAGCCCTAGTGAAAGTCCCGAGTGCCCCTAAGACGTAAGCACTCAGCAAGATTTCTAAATGACGCCAGGACCTAAAACGAAATCACATTTAGGCTGACGGACTTCGGGGCTAACCTATGCGGCTAGGGCGAAGTCGGTGCTGTTTGATTTGGCACCTATAGTTTGCAGCGGACATTTACGAGTTGACGCTACATTCTCGACCCGCTTCTTCCAATCACAAATTGCGTTGTCGAAACCGATCATCCCCATGTTGAGTTATCAAACGCCTTTTTCAAGACACCATAAGGATACGTCGAGCCGCCGACATTGGTAAGAGCTGGAACCTGCCAAACCCCTGTGATTACTGAGCTACCAATCTTTGCCCTTGGTCGACATCGCGCGATCTGCCTCGCGCTTGTCCTGCTGCTCTTTGAGGGTCTGACGCTTGTCGTATTCGCGCTTACCCTTCGCGAGGGCGAGCTCGACCTTGGCATAGCCATCCTTGAAATAGAGCGACAGCGGCACGAGTGTGTAGCCACTCTCTTTCACTTTGCCGGCGAGCTTGGCGATCTCAACGCGGTTGAGCAGCAGCTTGCGACGACGACGGGTCGAGTGGTTGTTCCAGGTGCCCTGGGTGTACTCAGGGATGTGCACGTTCTCGAGCCAAACCTCGCCGTTTTCGACGCTGGCGAATCCGTCTACCAGGGATGCTCGACCTGCGCGCAACGACTTAACTTCGGTGCCCATGAGAACGATGCCGCATTCATAGGTGTCTTCGATGTGATAGTCGTGGCGCGCTTTGCGGTTGCTGGCGACAACCTTTTCTCCGCGTTCCCTAGGCATAAGAACCTATATTCGCAGATAACGGCGAATTGCTAGGCCGCTCGCGGCAGCCGCAAGGATCACGCCGGCACCAATCAGCGCGGGCACAATCAGAAGTGCAGAGCCGAGCCCGACAAAATTGGTGAACGGCAACTGCTGGGCGAGGTAGCCCTGAACGAAGAACTGAACGATGGCGACCACTGCCCCGCTGGCGAGCAGGCTGCCAATGATGGCCGCAAAGACACCTTCAAGGATGAACGGCAGCTGAATGTAGAAGTTGCTTGCACCGACCAGGCGCATGATTCCCAGTTCGCGGCGGCGGGCGAAGGCGCTCAGGCGAATCGTGGTCGAGATAAGCAGTGCGGCCGAGGCGAGCATCAGAGTTGCAACCGAGATTGCCGCAATTGAGGCCGCGTTCAAGATGCCGAAAATCTGGTCGAGGTAGCTGCGCTGGTCGCGAACCTCTTCGACGCCGGCAAAACCGGTGAAGCTCTCGGTGATGATTGCGCTCTGCGCAGGGTTCTTGAGCTTGACCCAGTAGGTCTCGTTCAGCTGCTCGGCGGTTACATACTTGGCGACCGAGTTGCCAGCGAATTCCTGCTGGAACTTTTGGTAGGCAGCCGCGTGGTCTTCGAAGTAGTAGCGCTGAATGTAGGGCGCGAGCGTCGGCGACTTTAGCTCATTCTCGACGGCTGTCTTCAGGTCAGCCGAGGCCTCGCCCTGCGGGCAAACGTCGGCAGGCGAAACATTGCTGCACAGATAAATCGCGACCTGAGCCTTGTCATACCAGTAGTTCTTCATCTGGCCGATTTGCATCTGCAGCAGGCCAGCGGTGCCAACGAAGGTCAGCGAAATAAAAGTCACCAGGATGACCGAAATCACCATCGACAAATTGCGGCGGATGCCCTGTCGAACTTCGCTCCACACAAAGCGCATCAGTAGCCCGCCGACTTCTCATCGCGAACGATCTTGCCCTCGTGCAGTTCGATCACGCGCTTGCGGAATCGGTTCACAATTCCGCTGTCGTGGGTTGCCATGACAACGGTGGTTCCCGATTGGTTGATCGAATCAATGAGCGTCATGATTTCTTCGCTGGTCTTCGGGTCGAGGTTTCCGGTTGGCTCATCGGCAAGCAAAATCGCCGGCTTGTTCACAATCGCGCGGGCAAGAGCCACGCGCTGTTGCTCGCCACCGGATAGTTCAGATGGCAGCCTGTCGGCCTTGCCATCCAAGCCAACAAGGCGAAGAACCTCAGGAACAGCAGCCTCAATCAGGCCGGCCGACTGACCGATGACCTCCATGCTGAAAGCCACGTTCTGCCCGACGGTCTTGTTTGGCAACAGGCGGAAGTCTTGAAATACCACGCCGAGTTTGCGGCGAAAGAACGGAATGCGGCGACTTGGGATGCCGACCAGGTTTTCACCGAGAACGTGCACGGCACCGCTCGATGGCACCTCTTCGCGCAGAATCAGGCGAAGCAGTGAGGATTTGCCCGAGCCAGAAGCTCCGACGAGAAAGACGAAGTCGCCCTTTTCGATTTCTAGCGAGACGTCAGCAAGTGCCGGGCGGTTCGAGCCACGGTAGTTTTTGCTGACGTTTTCGATGCGAATCATTGCTACAAGGCTAACTTGCGCCAACGAATTCCAGCGGCAATGAAACCGTCTAGGTCGCCGTCAAACACGGCACTCGGGTTGTTTACCTCATAGTCGGTGCGCAGGTCTTTGACCATTTGATAAGGCGCGAGCACGTATGAGCGCATCTGTTCGCCCCAGCTCGCCTTCACGTCGCCCGCGATCTGCTTCTTCTTGGCTTCCTCTTCGCGGCGACGAATCTCGAGCAGGCGCGACTGCAGCACACGCATCGCAGCCACCTTGTTTTGCAGCTGACTCTTCTCGTTCTGGCAAGAAACCACAATGCCGGTTGGAATGTGCGTGAGTCGAACGGCCGAGTCGGTCGTGTTCACCGACTGACCACCAGGCCCGGATGAACGGAACACATCGACGCGCACCTCGGCGTCAGGAATCTCGATCGAGTCGGTCTGCTCGATCAGCGGCACTACCTCTACAGCGGCGAACGAGGTCTGACGTTTGCCGGCAGCATTGAACGGACTCATGCGCACGAGGCGGTGAGTTCCTCCCTCGACGCTCAGCGTGCCAAAAGCAAAAGGAGCGTCGACCTCGAAGGTCGCCGACTTGATGCCGGCACCCTCGGCATAAGAGGTGTCGAGAACCTGAACTGGGTATTTGTGCTTCTCGGCCCAGCGCAGATACATGCGAAGCAGCATTTCGGCAAAGTCGGTGGCATCGTCGCCGCCGGCACCCGAGCGAATCGTCACGACTGCCCCGCGTGAATCAAACTCGCCGTTGAGCAGGGTTTGAACCTCGAGCTTCGAGATCTCGTCACTGAGCGAGGTCAGCTCGGCACGGGCATCCTTGCGCGAGTTTTCGTCGTTCTCGGCGTTGGCCATCTCGACCAGCACTGGCAGGTCGGCAAGGCGGCTCTGAGTCTCGGCAACCTTGGTGAGCAGGGCCTGCTTCTGCGAGAGAGCGCTGGTGACCTTTTGGGCATTGGCCTGGTCATCCCAGAGATTTGGGTCGCCTGCGGCCTGCTTCAACTGCTCGACCTCGGCCGCGACCTTTGGCAGGTCGATGACCTGCGCGATAGATGCCAACGTCGAACTCAATTCTTTGAGTTCTTGGGAAAGATCGAGGTCGGCCATCGCTCCAAGTTTAGGCGGGCGATAATTGACGGGTGCCGAACCCAACGCCCCCATTCAGGATTGCCAGCCTGGTCGGTTCGGTGTTCATTCCGTCGACGCTCTATTCGATCGGTGAGTATGCGCTGATTCCTGTAATTCCCGCGAGCGCGGAGCGCCTCGGTGCGAGCATCCCGGTTGCAGGCTTCGTTGCCGGCCTCGTGATGCTGGGCCTGTTGCTTGCTGACCTGCCGGCTGCGCGCTTGGTTGCCCGAATCGGTGAGCGCAAGGCCATGGCCTGGGCCTCAGTTTCTGCCTTTGTCGCGGTGTTGCTCGGCTTCTTGGTTCAGAACATTTTCGTGCTCGGTCTGGCAGTCACCGTCGTCGGCTCATCGAGCGCGGTGTTCTATCTCGCGCGCCACGCATACATGACCGAACACGTGCCGCACAGTCACCGTGCACGCGCTCTTTCGCTGCTCGGTGGAACTTTCCGCGCAGGTGCATTCATCGGCCCACTGGTTAGCGCAGGCATCATTGCGCTTTTCGGTGTTCCTGCGATTTTCGTTTTCAGCTTGGTGGTCTGGGTTGCCACAGCAATCTCGCTTGTCACCACCAATGATGACCGCGTCTTCGAACCGAGCGAGTCGCCACTTCGTCACACCTTCCACATTGCAAACCGCGAGCGCAAGAAGCTTGCGACGGTTGGCGTCGGCGCCATGATGATCGGCGTTCTTCGCACCACTCGACAAATTGGTCTGCCGCTTTGGGCCATCGTGATTGGCATGTCGCCAGATAAGTCGACTTTCTATATCGGCATCGCGGCGATCATCGACTTCGCACTGTTCTATACATCCGGGCAAATCATGGACCGCTTCGGTCGCCGAGCTTCTGCCGTGCCAACCATGATCGGGTTGGGTCTGACTCACATCGGGCTATTCCTTGCAACCAACGAGCCGATGTTCCTGGTTATCGCAGTGTTGATGTCGCTGGCCAACGGGCTCGGCTCGGGCCTGGTGCTCACCCTTGGCAGTGACCTCGCCCCCGCAGACGCGCGCTCTGAGTTTCTCGCCGGCTACCGCCTGCTAATCGACACCGGGGTTGCCGCTGCCCCGCCAGTTCTGTCGCTCATGGCCGCAACCATTGGTCTGGCAGCCGGCATGGCGAGCTTCGGTGTGCTTGGCCTCGGCTCGGTCTGGCTGCTCTATCGCTACATCCCTATCTATGCGAAAAGCCCAACAAAGTCCTAGATAATTGGCAAATGCCTAATCTGCGTAAAGTCACCAAGTACAGCCTCGCCATTGCCTCACTGCTCGCTCTTGCGGCACCTGGCATCGCCTATTCAGCCAACGCATCCACTGTTGCAGCGCCGACTGCAACCGAAGCCGCAGCCCTCGCTCAGCCCGAGGTTCGCAACGGCCTAGCCAGCGACAGCATCTACTTCGTGATGACCGACCGTTATGCAAACGGTGACACCTCGAATGATCACGCAGGCATCGTTGGCGGCACCCCATCCACGGATGGATTTGACCCAACCAGCGATTCTTACTATCACGGTGGTGACCTCAAGGGTCTAACCGGCGGCTGCACCACCGGAACCGGTCTCGCACGCATTCACAACATGGGCTTCACTACTGTTTGGGTGACCCCACCGTTCAAACAGCAGTATGTGCAAGGTGACTCTGCCGCATACCACGGCTACTGGATCACCGACTTCTTGAACATCGACCCGCACTGGGGAACCAACGCTGACTTCAAAGACATGGTTACCTGCGCACACTCACTCGGCATGAAGGTGGTTCTCGACATCGTCATGAACCACACCGCCGACATCATCAAGTACAAGGGCTTCGGCACCGCTTACATTCCTGCTGGCATGCAGGCTGCAAAGAACCCTGCATGGCTGAACAAGCTAACCAACTACCACAACAACGGAGACGTTCAAGACTGGAGCAACAAGTTCCAGTATCAGAACGGAGACTTCTTCGGCCTCGACGATGTCAAGACCGAGAACGCCGAGGTCGTCAACGGCTTCGCCGATGTCTATTCGCAGTGGGTCAACAACTACGGCGTCGATGCGTTCCGCGTTGACACGGCCAAGCACGTCGACGACGCATTCTTCGCAAAGTGGTGGCCGAAGATCGTTTCGGCTACAGCTGCCAATAAGCCAAAGGTCACCGCATTCGGTGAGTTCTTCGACTCGAACGCTGACACCTTGAGTGGTTACGTTCGCAACCGCGGTTTGCCTTCGGCTCTCGACTTCGCGTTCCAGACCGATGCGGTTGCCTACGCAGGTGGCGACGGCGATGCCGGCAACCTGATGTACATCTTGAACAACGACGACAAGTTCACCACCGCGACCAAGAACGCTTACAACCTGGTGACCTTCCTCGGAAATCACGACATGGGTCGCGTGGGCTACAACCTGCTACACGCCGGAGCCACAACCGCAACCCTGTTGAAGGCTGACCTCCTAGCTCACGACCTGATGTTCCTGAACCGCGGAACCCCAAGCGTTTACTACGGCGACGAGGTCGGCATGATCGGCTGGGGTGGCGACAAGGCCGCCCGCGAAGACATGTTCCCCACCCAGGCAGGCGACTGGAAGGTTGAGCCTCGTGTGACTGGCCCGGCAATTGGCAGCGGCTCTTCACTGACCATCACCGACAACCCGATCATGAAGCGCATCACCGACCTGAACGCCCTTCGCGTGAAGTACCCAGCGCTTGCATCGGGTGCCGAGATCTTCCGCGGTGGAGACTCCGGCATTGCTGCCGTTAGCCGCATTGATGCGGCAGATCGTCGCGAGTTCTTGGTTGGCTTCAACAACGCTAAGACCGACAAAACCCTGACCATTCCAACCAGCACGCCTAACACGCTGTTCAAGAGCGTCTGGGGCACCGGCTCGGATGCAACCAGCGATGCAACAGGCAACCTGACCATCACGGTTCCTGCATACTCGAGCATCGTTCTTCGCGCCGAGAACCAGCTGCCTGCGGCAACCACTGCAGTAAAGCCGGTTCTGTCGTTCGACTTCGACCGCGACAACAAGACCGTAAACCTGAGCGCAACTTTGGCGACCTCAGACCCAGCAACCGTTTCGTTCGCACTCAAGATGCCAGGCGCAAAGACCTGGACCTTCCTGGGCAGCGACGACGCAGCGGCTTACCGCCTCTACTGGGACTACACCAAGGCTCTGCACGGCAAGAAGATCGCATTCGTTGCAATCAGCAAGACCACCAGTGGTGCGATTGCAACGAGCAACGTTGCAATGGTCACGATTCCGTAAGTCGAGAGAGCTAACGGGCGTTCGCAGTCACGCAGATTTTGCTCGACTGTGGCACGAACGGCATAATCACAGCCGCCTGCCAATTGGCACACAGGTTGACAACCGCATCGCTACCCTGAACGTCCAACTTGCTTGATTGCAACGGCACACGGATGCTCTCGCCGAGCGTCATCTCCAACTGCTCAAGACTTTGCGTGGGGTCGGCTGCTGCCTCGAGTGAAAGTTGATCGGCAAAGAACTGCAGTCGCTGCCGAAATGCGAACGAGCCAGCGACATCGACCAAGATCAACGACATCGAAAGAATCAGCAGCGCGATGCCAACCATAAGCGGCATGGTCGAGCCAGTGTCTGAACGCAGCTTGCAATTAGTTGCATGGAGCTTCAAGTTTTGCCTTCGCCATTCTCACCTGTGCCACGACCGATACCTTGCTCGAGCAATCGCCAGCGGTCTCGAGCGAGTAGTCGGAGGCGCTCAGCCCGAAAGTGCTCGAAAGTTCGTTTAGCTGCACTTTCAAATCGGCAGGCTGAACACCGAGTTGCAATGCTCGCAGCGCTTGCCGTGCCATGAGATCGGCCGCCGATTGCGAGTCGGCCTGGGCGGCAAGCGAAGTCACGAGAGCAAGCAGTGCAAGTTGAAGGCCAACCCCGACCACCACGAACTCCACGATGGCGTTGCCTTGCTCAGATTGAAGAGTCTCGAGCCTGCGCCCCGAAGCGCGACGCCAGATTCGACGGCAGCGACTAGCCGGCAAGTTCAGCCTGAGCAAAACTGCGCACCTCCAAAGATCCTGCCGACCACGGCAGCCACTGATGACTGGGAAACCTGATTGAAACCGCATCCTGAGGGCCAAAGCTCAACACCCCAGATGCCCCAGCGAACCTGGCTAGCCGCTTATCCAACGCGGATCTCGCCTCTGTAGGCGAGACATCGGCCAGAGCGGCATAGCGAACCGACTCGACCGCCACTGCCCTTAGTTCGGAGCGTTCGATCACGTCTGCGAGCCAGTTGAGCTGGGCTGTTGCCAGAACTACGAACGGAACGAGCATCAGCACGAATTCGACGACCGCCGAACCCCGCTCATCCGTGCGGTTAGAAAGCGGCAACCTTGTTCAACGCCTGCTCGAAAATGCCCCTGAGCGCCGGAGCAGCGATCGACCACATCAGCACCACTAATCCAGCAGTCATGATGGTGATCAGCACCCAACCTGGCACGTCGCCCCGATCATCGCTCAACAGGCGTTTCAGATTTCTTGTCATTCGGTTCCTTTCGTTTTGAACGCTAAAAGCCGAGCTGCAAAACCGCAGAGCTCGGATAAAGGGCGAAAATCACGGTGACCGGCAACACGATGGTTACCAGCGGAATTAGCATCTTGGTTTCGTTTGCCCCTGCCTTGCGAAGCAACTGGTTCGCCGCTCGTCTGCGAAGCGTTTGAGCCAAAGAAGCCAGAGACTGGGCGAGAGGAGTTCCTCGATTTATCGCGATAGCGATTTTGCTTGCAAATTCGCGAACACCTGCAGTTGGCAACTCGACGCAAAGAGTTTGTAATTCGGCATCGAGAGTCGAACCCAGTTTCATGCGCGATTGCACTAGCCGCAGTTGCGTCGCGAATTGACCTCGACCGCGCTGAGCAATCAATTCAAAAGCCGATTGGATGGACTCCCCAGTTTCGAGCACGACTGCCATGAGCTCCACCAAATCGGGAAGTTCGGCATCGATGCTCTCGGTCTGCTTGGTTGAGAAGCGCAATTTTCTGCGACGAGTCGTCTTGACGACTGAGGCAACTGGAGCACCAGGCACAAACGCAGCAATTGCGTCAAACCGGCTTCGTTTGACGAAGGCCATCCGCGCGAGCCGAAAGGCGAACCATAGGCATATCGCGATGACAGCCGCGGAAAGGGTGATCACGCGAACACCCGCCTTTCGAAATCGACCTTGCCTAGCAAGGTGACAAACCGAAAGGCGATGACGCTGGCCCCAAGGCCGAATAGCGTGATGGCCACCCCGGTTGGGCTGGCATAAAGCCGGGCGTTCTCGGCCCTTAAGCTCACCATCGCGATGACCACCCAGGGTGCTGCAACGGCCAGCTTGGCTGTTCCGATGACCCAGCCCTGTTTGGCCTGAACTTCGCCAACAATCAGCTCTTGCTGTCTAGCCGCATCGGCCTGAGCACGAAGGGCCATGACCAACCCCTGCCCGCCGCTTCGCACCACCTGGCGCAGGGTCTCGACTGTTAGGTCACAGCATGGCAAGCCAAAGCGAGAACCAAAGTTCGCAAGGGCTGCATCCATCGTTAGACCCGACTCTAGATCGGCCACCAACTCGGCGAACTCGCTGGCAACCGCGAAACTGTGAGCCTCGGCCAGCTCGCGAAACGCCTCGAGCAGACTGAGGCCCGCAATTGCTGCAGACTCGAGCGACTCCAACACGGATGGCCACGCCTCGGTCACGGCAACCGCTCGCCGCGTGGCCCTTCGCCCTACCGATTCGAGCACCAGAGCAACTTCACCCGCAGTGACAGCGAGAGCGAGCACGGCCAGACCGTCAAACTCCATGACGAGAGCGAAGGTCGCGATGGCAGAGAGTGAAAGCAACATCAAAAATCTTCGACTGTCTTTTATGCCTGCTTGCGTGAGCCGATCTTGAAGCTTCAGCATTCGATCACCTTGATCTCGAATTGATCATTGCGAAATTGCACCTCGGCGATTGCAGCCACGCGCCGGCGGCCATCCATGTTCATCTCGCAATGCACAACCAGGTCGATGCACTGGGCAACGGTCTCACGAACGAAGTCGGCAGAGATGTTGCTGCCGGCAAGAAGCGGCAAGGTGCAAAGTTTTTTAATTGCCGCATCCGCAGAGTTCGCGTGAATCGTGCACATTCCGGCGATGCCGCTGTTCATGGCAATCAAGAGGTCGAGACTCTCTGCCTCGCGAACCTCGCCGACCACAAGAAGTTGGGGTCGCATTCGCAGGCTCTCTTTCACCAGCCGTCGAAGCGAGATCTCACCGCGACCTTCTAGATTCGCTTGACGGGTTTGCATGGCGACCCAGTCGGGTTTGGTTGAGCGCAACTCGAACGTCTCTTCGACAGAAACCACTCGAACTGCCGGGCTGGCCTCTTCAATCAGCGCACAGAGAACGGTGGTCTTGCCCGCCTGGGTGGCCCCACTAACCAAGATGTTCGCCCCAGCGGCGACTCGACCGGCGAGGTAACTCGCCTGCCCCGCGGTCAAGGCCTGCCGACCCACCAGGTCGGCGAGAGTCCAGACTTTGCTTGGAAACCTCCGGATGTTGATCGCCCAGTGCCGCCGCGAGATGTCTGGGATGACCACATGGAGTCTCGAGCCATCGGGCAAGGCCGCGTCGACGAAGGGCGTTGCGCGATCTAGCCTGCGGCCGGTGCTGCGCAGCATTCGCTCAATCAATGCCGCTAGCTCGGATGCGCTTAGGGTCAGGAACTCACGTTCAACCTGACCATTCTTGGCAAAGAAGACCTCATTGGGCTGGTTTACCCAGATCTCTTCGATCTCGGGATTGTCGAAGAACTTTTGTAATTTGCCAAAGCCGATTGATTCGGAGCGGAGCCTTTCGAGCATTGAGCGCTCGCTATCGAGCCCAAGACCCCGGCGGCTCGAGAAGTCGGTCGCCGCTAAATCGAGGGCCAGTTCGGCAGGCACCGACGCACTTGCAGAGCTGGCAGCAGCCAGCGAATCGGCAACATCTGCGATTTCGAAACTCGACACGGGTCCTCCGAGTTCGAGGATGCCAAGTCATTAAATTCGCGGCTCGAGTTTTCCACAGCGAGCAAATCGCCTAGACTTGACAGGTTGCGGGAGTGGCGAAATTGGCAGACGCACTGGATTTAGGTTCCAGCGCCGCGAGGCGTAGGGGTTCAAGTCCCCTCTCCCGCACCATTACTTTTTTGGTGCAGAACCGAACTACGGATGCGTCTTCAAATAGGCAACAGCATTGCCCGCGTTCACGATTCCAACTCCACATTCTTGTGACGTAGAAGTAGCGCACTGACCGCCGGGCTTGAACTTGCTCACCGTTGAAGACAGCACAGTCCAGACTTCATCGAATGTAATCGACGGCTTAATCGAATAGAGCAACGCCACCACGCCGGCTACCACTGGCGTAGCCATGGATGTCCCCTCCATCGTTCCGTAGGTGGGATCACCAGGAACTGTCGTTCCAGTGTTCCAAAGCGAGAAGATTAGGCCACCTGTAGATTGCGCAGCGCCAGCGTTGTCTTTGTCGTCACCACCTGGGGCTGAGATATCGACGCCAACATTTTGAGCGTTTGGCTCAGTGATGTTCGAATAGTAGGCGCGATCACCGCTGTAGCCGGTGGCACCCACGTTGATGGTCGGATAGCAATTGCCCGGGTATGAGTAGCGTGCGTCCGACCCACTGTTTCCGGCTGCTGTGATTGTGGTGACACCAGCCGCTTTCGCGGCAGCAAGTGCCTGAGCTGTGCTGTAGAGGCGGCTCTGGGTTGGGATGTTGTCGCACATTGAGGTGCCGTCGGTGCCAAGCGAAAGGTTAAGAACCTTTGCAGGAGTTGGGTTGGCTGGGTAGCCAGGCACGCTTAGGCCAGCTGCCCAGTTAATTCCTCGGATGAGGTCGGCGCGAGTTCCGCCAGTAGAGCCCAAGACCCTAACGGATTGAATTCTCACGTTCGGCGCAATACCGATCGTGCCTACCTTGTCTGCGGCGGCGGCGATGATTCCGGCAACGTGGGTGCCGTGCCAGTCACTTGGGATGAGATTGTTGTTGCGATCGTATGTCCAGTTGCCGGGGTCGCTTGCGTCTGGATCTGGGCCGTCGCCATCGTTTGCGCTGGCGACATCTGAAACGAAGTCGTAGCCCGGAACCATTCGGCCAGCAAGCTGCGGGTGATTTGCAATGCCGCCGTCGAGCACAGCAACAACAACGTCACTAGAACCGAGCGTCACGGCCCATGCGCTAGGGGCGTTGATGCCATAGGTCGAATTTAGATACCACTGCTTGGAATAAAACTCGTCTGCGGGTGTGAACTGAGTGCTTGCGTGGGTTGCACCGCGGGCATTTGTCGCAACGACCTCGATGACATAGCTGGTTGCGCCGACAAGACCAGCCAATGTGCACGAACTTGAAATAGTCGTGCAAGTCACTGCTGAACCCAAAGAAGGTGTAGCAGTGACGGTATAACTAACCGACAGGCCACCCTGATCAGAAATGGACTGTGGCAACCAAGAAACCGTAGGTTCCAGGGCAGTAGCGACCGCTCCAGTCGTAATTACCGGAGCAACCGGAGCGGAGGTCAGGGAGATGCTTCGCACGGCAGAGGCGGTGCCTATTTTGCTTGCGCTACCAACTTTGGTAATCGCACGCACCCTAAATGAATATTTCACTCCAGCAACAAGCGACGAAATTGTGCTGCTTGTCTTGGTTGAAACTGCAACGGTCTTGGTGGTCGTGAAGCCATCGGCGGAGTAATCGATTTGATAGCCACTGAGTTTTGCGCCGTACAAACTGCTCGGAGCCTTCCAACTGAGTGCCACGTTGGCAGCAGTTGGCGCACTGGCTGACCAGGCATCCTTGACGGTGAGGCCGGTGACAGCCGAGGCAGCCTTGATTGCCGAAGTTGCCGCGTGAGGAGCGAAACCTTCGGCGTGGATCACAGTGTTGAGCTCAACCGCGGCCACACGCGGGTCTTGGGCCATGCGGTCGGCAACGGCCTGGGCCTCGTCGGCAGAAAGCTGGTCGACGAAGTTCAAGACATAGGTGTTGGTGTCGAGCAGCGAGTCGAACTTGAGGGTGACGCCAGCGGCATTCGCCGCGGTTGGGTCGCCGTTTGGGGCAAGTGGCAGAACGCCTTTGCGGTATTTGACGATCAGGCCAGCGGCCTTTGCGGTCGCCGAAAACTGTGAGGCAACGGTCGCCGCACTAGCCGGCGCGACCGACGAGCCAACCAATGTGAGAAGGGCAATCCAGATTGCCACCCCGCGAAACTTTGCCATTGCTAAAGCCTAGGTGTCTAGCCTGCGAAAAGCCTTGTAGCGGCATATCTGTTGACTGCGAACCCAAACACACGGGATGTGAATAACCGGCAGGCCGAAAATCCGGCAAACAAAAATCGCCTAGAGACTCTTCTGCAGCATGACCACGCCGAGCCAGCGCCCGAACTTGAAGCCGACCTTGCCCAGGTGCCCCTGCGATTTGAAGCCGAAGCGCTCGTGCAGGGCAATCGAAGACTCGGCACCTTTATCTGATATGACGGCAACGATTTCTTTGATGCCGGCCTCGCGCGATTTGTTGATCAAGACCTCGAGCAGCTTCGAACCGATGTGCTTGCCGGTTGCGGCTGGGCGCAAGTAGATCGAGTCTTCGACGGTGCGACGATAAGCCGCCTTCTGACGCCACGGGCCGACATAGGCAAAGCCGATTACCTGACCGCCATCGCTCTGCGCGACGACGAACGGAAAGTTCAAACCCTTGATCCAATGGAACTTGTCTTGCCACTCGGCCACGGTCATCGCATCGACAT
Source organism: uncultured Micrococcales bacterium (assembly GCA_903893675.1). Taxonomy (GTDB): domain Bacteria; phylum Actinomycetota; class Actinomycetes; order Actinomycetales; family Microbacteriaceae; genus Rhodoluna. The sequence continues at coordinate 2,672 of CAITNA010000178.1, read as the reverse complement.
CGAAGGTGACCACCGAGTTGGCGATGTAGTAGTTGTAGATTTCGCAAATCGCGCCGAGGTCTTCGACCGTCGCATCGCGCACGAAAAATTCAACCTGCGCAGGTGCTTGCTGGCCCTTTTCCTTGCTCTTGCGAACTAGGCGCCAGCGCGACTCAGAATCCAACGGCATGACTACTCCTTAACAAGACCAATTTATCGGTTGCTCGCCGACATAAACCAGCGCGGCATTTGCCCGCGAAAACGGCTTCGATCCGAAGAAACCCTTTCGCGCAGAAAGCGGGCTCGGATGCGCGCTCTCGATGACCTGAACATCTGCAAGCAGCGGCCGCAGCGACTGAGCCTGCGCTCCCCAGAGCAGCGCAACCAGCCGAGAACCGCGGGCGCGATTCAAAACGCGGATGACCTCATCGGTGAACTGCGACCAACCGGCATCGAAGTGTGCCCCCGCATCACCGGATGACGTGGTCAGGTGTCGATTGAGCAACATCACGCCTTGCGCCGCCCAAGAAGACAGGTCGCCATCGGTGGTGAGATCTGCTGCCCCGCCGTCAAAAAGAGTGGCCCCACCTAGGTCGCTGTTCAGCTCGCGCATCATGTTCTGCAGGCTGCGTGGCAGCGGGCGAACCTCGGGCGCAACCGCAAACGATAGCCCGATGGCGTGACCGGGAGTCGGATAGGGGTCTTGGCCGACCAGCAGCACTCGCACCTCATCCAAGGGGGTTTCGAAAGCACGCATTACCAGTGCCGGCGCGGGCACCACGGCCGCATCGGCGAGCACGCGTGCCTCGATCGATTCGAGCAGCGAGCGTTGGCCGGCAAGCGCCGCCTGCCAAGTTGGGTGCATCGCCTCGAAGAACATTTGACCAGCCTAGGCGTGCCTAGAATTGCCACAGAACAAAGGAGTCTCGTGGACTACAAAGCATTCCTCACCGAAGCACAGTCTTGGGTTGAAATCAGTCAGGGCATTCGCCGCGAACTGCACCAGATTCCCGAGTTCGGCCTGCACCTGCCGAAGACTCAGGCGCGCGTTCGTGCGTCCATCGAAAACCTTGGCGAAATTCACGAGGGCCGCGGCCTGAACTCGCTCGCGCTACTTATTAAGGGCGCGCATCCTGGCCCAACCGTTTTGGTTCGTGCCGACATGGATGCACTCGCCGTAGTCGAGGAAACCAGCGAGCCGTTCGCATCTACCAACGGCTACATGCACGCCTGCGGTCACGACCTGCACATGTCGATTGGCATCGGCGTTGCCCACATGCTCGCAACTCACAAAGACAAGCTGCACGGCGATGTCGTGGTTTGGTTCCAGCCTGGTGAAGAGGGCCACGGCGGCGCAGACATCATGCTCGAAGAGGGCGCTCACATGATCTCGGGCAGCAAGCCGATTGCTGCATACGGCATCCACGTTTTCAGTGCGATGCTGCCTCGCGGAATCTTCGCCTCACGCCCGGGTGCAATGATGGCTTCGGCCGGCGACCTGATCGTCAAGGTGACCGGCTCTGGTGGCCACGGTTCATCACCTTGGATGGGCAACGACCCGATCACACCAATGCTCGAAATCGCCAGCGGCCTGCAGGCGTTCTTGAACAAGAAGCTCAACGCATTCGACCCAGTTGTCATCAACATCGGATGGGTGCAAGCAGGCGACACTCACACCACCAACGTGATTCCTGAGCACGCAGAGTTCGGCGCAACCGTTCGCACATTCTCGAAAGAGCACTACGAAAAAGTGCGCGCAATTGTTCCTGACTTCGTCGAAGGCGTTGCCAAGTCATACGGAGTAAAGGTCGAGGTCGAGTTCTCGGCCGCAACCAAGGTTCTGATCAACGACGCCGATGCAGTCGAGCGCGTTCGCGATGTCACCAACGCCATCTACGGCGAGGGCCGTTACCAAGAGATGCCTACCCCGATGGCAGGTGGCGAAGACATGGCCTCGATCATCGACGAACTCGGTGGAGCTTTCGTGTTCCTCGGTGCTGCAAAGCCGGGTGTCGACTTCACCACCGCACCGGTGAACCACAGCAACCACGCAGAGTTCGACGACAGCGTGATTCCTGACGGCGTTGCCCTGCTCACCGGCCTGGTGTTCTCGCACCTCGGCGGCGAATAGTTACGAAGTCTTACGCGCAGGGTTGTCTGGCCCTCGCCTAACTGAAAGCCTTCTTAACCACTAGGCCCACGATTAGGCGAAAATAGCGGTATGGAATTCCAAACATCAGAGGACACCGTTCCTTCTGCGTTCATCACGGATGAGCTCAGCAGGCAACTGGTCGGGCGCCCGCCTGCCTCTGGTGCCTGGCGCGACGGAGACCCGGCCGGCGATCGCCAGTTCGCCCCCATCTCACACATCAAACTCGAGAACGGTCGCGAACTCTCAAACCTGCGCATCGCATTCGAAAGCTGGGGCGAACCGAACGCCGACAAGTCGAACGCAGTGCTCGTGTTGCACGCCCTTACGGGTGACTCGCACGCAGTAGGCGGTTCATCCAAGGCGCACCCAACCGAAGGATGGTGGAACGGCATCATCGGCCCGGGCCTCGCCATCGACACAAACAAGTTGTGGGTGCTCGCCCCGAACGTGCTCGGCGGCTGCCAGGGCTCAACCGGCCCATCGAGCCTGAACAATGACGGCAACGAATACGGTTCGAACTTTCCTTACCTGACCATTCGCG
>CAITNA010000177.1 GCA_903893675.1 uncultured Micrococcales bacterium | reverse complement strand
GGCAAAGAGATTCGCGACGCGTTCATGGTGGGTGAGGGCTATGAGACCTTGCTCAGTGCCGACTACTCGCAGATCGAAATGCGCATCATGGCTCACCTCAGTGAAGACGAGGGTCTAATCGAGGCTTTCAACACCGGCGAAGACCTGCACCGCTATGTTGGCTCACGCATCTTTGGAGTTGCTCCTAGCGAGGTCACATCGGCCATGCGCTCGAAGGTCAAGGCGATGAGCTACGGCCTGGTCTATGGCCTGAGCGAGTATGGCCTTGCCAAGCAACTTCGAATTCCTAACGGTGAGGCCAAGCAACTGATGGCCGACTACTTTGCCCGATTCGGCGGGGTTCGCCGCTACCTTGCCCGCGTAGTCGACGAGGCCAAGATCAACGGCTACACCGTGACCAGCTTTGGCCGCCGCCGCCCGTTTGACGACCTGCGCTCGAGCATCTTCCAGGTGCGCGAGGCCGCTAGACGAGCAGCTCTAAACGCCCCGATTCAGGGCACCGCGGCCGACATCATGAAGCTGGCTATGACCAGAATCGACGCAAGAATGCAGGCCGAGGGCATGAAAAGCCGCATGTTGTTGCAGGTGCACGACGAATTGGTCTTCGAAGTGGCTAAGGGCGAGCTCGAACGTCTGCAGACCATCGTGGTCGAGCACATGGCCACGGTCGTTGAGCTGAGCGTTCCGCTCGATGTTCACGTCGGAGTGGGCAAGACCTGGGCTTCGGCAGATCACTAAAACAGCCCTATTCCGCGCCATTACTGACCGCTAGACTTAGCGGGTGCTTCTTTGAGGCGCAAAATCCCTATCCATAGCTGGACCGGTTTCGCCGTGCCAGCCCGAGTATGTCCGTAAGAGTAAAACAACATATGACAAACACCCCAAGCAAGCAGATCGCAGTCAACGACATCGGATCTGCTGAGGACTTCCTTGCAGCAGTCGAAGCAACCCTGAAGTTCTTTAACGATGGCGACCTCATCGAAGGCACCGTAGTAAAGATCGACCGCGACGAAGTTCTTTTGGACGTTGGCTACAAGACCGAAGGTGTTATTCCTTCGCGCGAACTTTCAATCCGCCACGACGCAGATCCATCAGAGATCGTTGCAGTCGGCGACACCATCGAGGCACTTGTTCTTCAGAAGGAAGACAAGGAAGGCCGTCTCATCCTTTCGAAGAAGCGCGCACAGTACGAGCGCGCATGGGGCGACGTCGAGAAGATCAAAGAAGCAGACGGCACCGTTACCGGTGTTGTTATCGAAGTTGTTAAGGGTGGCCTCATCGTAGACATCGGTCTTCGTGGCTTCCTTCCTGCATCGTTGATCGAGCTCCGTCGTGTTCGCGACCTCGGTCCATACCTCGGCCAGAAGGTCGAAGCAAAGATTCTCGAGCTCGACAAGAACCGCAACAACGTTGTGCTTTCGCGTCGCGCACTGCTCGAGCAGAGCCAGTCGGCAAACCGCAGCACCTTCCTCGCAGACCTAGCCAAGGGCCAGATCCGCACCGGTGTTGTTTCGTCGATCGTGAACTTCGGTGCATTCATCGACCTCGGTGGCGTAGACGGTCTCGTCCACGTTTCAGAGCTCTCGTGGAAGCACATCGAGCACGCATCTGAGGTTGTCGAGATCGGCCAGGAAGTTACCGTTGAGGTTCTCGAGGTCGACCAGGAGCGCGAGCGCGTTTCGCTGTCGCTCAAGGCAACTCAGGAAGACCCATGGCAGGTATTCGCTCGCACTCACGCGATCGGTCAATACGCACCAGGTAAGGTCACCAAGCTCGTTCCGTTCGGTGCGTTCGTTCGCGTCGCAGACGGCATCGAGGGTCTCGTGCACATCTCGGAGCTTTCGAGCAAGCACATCGAACTTGCCGAGGTTGTCGTTTCGGTCAACCAGGACGTCTTCGTCAAGGTCATCGACATCGACCTCGACCGTCGTCGCATCTCGCTCTCGCTGAAGCAGGCGAACGAAGAGATCGACCCAGAGGGCACCGAGTTCAACCCAGCGCTCTACGGTATGGCTGCCGACTACGACGAGAACGGCCAGTACAAGTACCCAGAGGGCTTCGACCCAGCCACCAGCGAGTGGAAGGCCGGCTTCGAAGAGGCACGTGCCAAGTGGGAGAAGGAATACGCTGAGGCTCACGCACGTTGGGAAGAGCACAAGCGCCAGGTCAAGGCCGCACGCGAGAAGGAAGCAGCACTTCCTGACGCACCAGCGGGCGACGCAGGCGTTAGCTCATACTCAAGCGAGTCGAGCGATGCTGGCACCCTTGCCGGCGACGAGTCACTTGCCGCACTTCGCGACAAGCTAAACGGCGCCGAGTAATCACACTCATCACAAAAAGCGGGTCACTTCGGTGGCCCGCTTTTTGCTTAGGCTTGAGACATGTATCTCGTTGGTTTGACAGGCGGCATTGCCGCAGGCAAGTCGACCGTTGCTGCCCGCTGGGTCGAGCACGGAGCCATCGAGGTTGATGCAGACCTTCTCGCAAGGCAGGTAGTTGAGCCGGGCACAATCGGGCTGTCGCGCATCCGAGAAGAATTCGGCGAGCAGGTAATTGCAGAAGATGGCTCACTCGATCGCGCAAAATTGGGCCAACTTGTATTTGCAGATTCGCAGGCGTTAGAGCGACTGAACGCGATTGTTCACCCACTAGTTCAAAAGCGTTCGCAGGAGCTCTTTGACGCGGCGCCCGACGACGCCATCGTGATCTATAACGTGCCTCTGCTTGTCGAGGCCGGCCGCGACGCGGAGTTTGATTACGTGGTCACTGTCGAAGCGCCTGAAGACAAACAAATCGAGCGCATGGTGGCGCAACGTGGCATGACGCCTGAGCACGCAGCAGCCCGCATCCGAGCACAGGCGAGCCCAATCGAGCGCGCCAATGTTGCAGACCGCATCTTGAACTCAAACCAGAGCCTCGACCTGCTCATCAAGGATGCCGATGCGCTCTATCGCGAAATCGAGAAGCTGGCCGCGGCAAAGCGTGCGAGCGAGGCGGGCGAGTAGTGGAAGCAACCAGAGCGCACAACCGCTTCGAGGTGGTTAGCGAATACAAGCCGAGTGGTGACCAACCGGCGGCGATTGCCGAACTTACCCAGCGTCTAGCGGCAGGCGAGCGCGACATCGTTTTGCTCGGTGCCACCGGAACCGGAAAGTCTGCAACCACGGCATGGTTGGTCGAGGCAGTCCAGCGCCCAACCCTCGTGCTCGCTCACAACAAGACCCTTGCCGCCCAGCTGGCAAACGAGTTCCGCGAGATGTTCCCGAACAACGCGGTCGAATACTTCGTTAGCTACTACGACTACTACCAGCCAGAGGCCTACGTTCCACAGACTGACACCTTCATTGAGAAGGATTCATCAATCAACGAGGACGTCGAGCGCCTGCGCTACAAAGCAACAATGAGCCTGCTCTCGCGCCGCGATGTGATTGTGGTCAGCACCGTCTCGTGCATCTACGGTCTCGGCGCT
>CAITNA010000176.1 GCA_903893675.1 uncultured Micrococcales bacterium | reverse complement strand
GTTCGAATGGCGCAAGAAGTGGGCGCGCGATTGGGCTCAGGTCAAATACTGCTCAGAGAAGTGCAAGAGATAGTCTGAGCGCATGACAACTGCCACCTTGACCGAGATTCAGCTCACCGACGACCTGAAGGGCATCCTGGCGTTGCCTGCCGGCAAAGGGCCGTGGCCTGCCGTCGTGATGGTTCACGAGGTGTTTGGCACCGACGAGAACATGCGCGCACAGGCAACCCGACTTGCACAGGCCGGCTATGCCGTCATCATGCCCGACCTCTATAGTCGAGGCGGCGCTCGCAAGTGCCTGACCGCAACCTTCCGAGCGCTTGCCGCCGGCACCGGCCAGGCCTTCGACGACATCGAGACAGCCAAGCGCTTCATCCAAGCTCGCCAAGATGTGACAGACAAAGTTGGCGTGATTGGCTTCTGCATGGGTGGCGGGTTTGCCCTGCTGCTTGCAAACCAGGGTTACGATGCCGCAAATGCCAACTACGGCATGCTGCCGAAAGACATGGAGACCGCGCTCGCGGGGGCGTGCCCCATCCTAGGAAATTACGGCGCTAAAGACGGCCAGCTTAAGGATGCGAAGTCCAAGCTCGATTCGACCCTGACCAAACTAGGCGTCGAACACGACATAAAGATGTATGAAAACTCCGGCCACGCGTTCATGAACCCGAAGCAGGGTGGCGGGCCGATCTTTGGCACACTGTTGCGAATCACCGGCGCGAAGCCGAACCCCGCGGACGCCGTCGACGCTTGGCAGCGTATAGAAAGCTTCTTCGGTAAGCACCTGGCTTAGCGCAGGTAAGGGCGCAGTTCGACCTTGCGGTTGCAGGCCTTCGAGCCAGCCTTAGCGAGCTCAAGGGCGGTGGCGTCGTCTGGCGCGTTGATTAGCCAGAAACCTGAGTAGTGCTCATCCGAGTTGTAGAGCGAACCGCCGGCAACGTGGCCTGCGTCTGCGCGGTTGTCGATGAGAGTTGCGGCAGCGCCGTGGTTGATTCCACCGGCGGTGATCCAGTAGCCCTTCTCTTCGAGCATCTCGTTGAATGCGTCGATGGCTGCCATCTCGTTGGCAGGAGCCTTTTCGGTCTGGTCGTCGATGACAAAAATGATGTAACGCATTCGCGAGTCTTTCTTCTGGGAACTAATAATCCGTGGAGATTTATTCAAGGCTAGTAAATCATTTGCAATGTCGGTGGCAGTGTGTATTGTTTATTTCGCATCAAGAGTGACCGCAAGGTCCGGCAACCTCCCCACTGGAAAGGTGCCCAAAACGATGTGGCCCGGCAGCAGCCGCTGCGGGCAACCAGTGGAGGTTCGCCTCCAATTTATGAGAGGCATCATGTCTATTCACGATGAAATCGGCGATATGTCCGGCGGTCAGTCACACCTTTGGCGTGGCGAGCGACGCACTGCAATCGTCGAAGCAAGCAAGTTCGATCCGACCCGATCGGGCATCACACTACAAGGCGACTACTCCGAGTTGCCTCAAGAAGCATTGGCAGCGGCCATCGCTTCTGAACTCTATGAAGAGTTCACCATCCTGGGCAGCAGCGCAGGAAACATCGTCAGTCACATAGCTCGCGAAACTCTTGGCCAGGCATTGGCCAAACAACCTGAGAAGCCGCTGGTTGGCTACTTTGGAAGTTCGCTGCAGATCGTTCCAACTGCCGCTGCGGTGGGCTGGCTCAGCTACGCCTTCGATGCTGGCGCGACCGAGGCCGACCTGCTCGAGTGGGGTGTCGACGTTTTCGTTGTCATCCAGCTCAAGTGGTGGCAGCGCCGAGAGGGCGAAACTCTGCTGAACCAGCACGTTCGCGCACTTCGCAACGGCTGGGTCTTGCCTTGGTTGGGGGCCGCTGCGCGGGACGCATACCGAAACCTGTATGCGTTCATCGACGGGTTCCCTCAGCACTGGAAGGACGAGAACGCAGTCGAGCTTGCGCAGATCGACGAGCTCTTCGCCTTCTTCGGCACAGGGCCAAAGGGCAACGAAACTCCGAAGCCTGAAACCCTGCCTGAAGCAGAGGCAAAGGCCTGGGCGCTCGCCTTCGCGGCTGCCGATGTTGAGCTGATCGCCCCGGATGCACGCGGTCGCTGGGGCATGCTGCCTAAGCAGGGGCTGGCCTCTGGTGAGTTGCGCGACCCGGCCTACACCGTGGCTCGCTACTTGAAGAAGCTGGGGCACCAGCCTGCCGATTGGCCTGTGGCCTTCGGTGCTGACTACTTCGGTCGAGTCGGCGACAACTTCTAGCTAGTTGGCGGTGCTTGCCGAACGCAGGTCGCGGAACAGAATCTTCTTCGCCACCTCAACCACGAGCAAGTAGGCAAGCACCATGCCAAGCAGCGCCAGGAAGAACGGCGCGGGCAGCGGCACGAAACCGAACCAGCCGCCGATTGGCAGATAGGTCACCGCGCATCCCAGCCCAAAAATAAACAACACGGATGCAACCAACTGCCCGGATGGACGTGACCTGAAGAACGGAACGCGACGCGTGCGAATCGCAAAGACGATCAGCGTTGCCGTGGCGAGTGACTCGACGAACCATCCGGTTTGGAATTCCTCAGCCTTGGCGTGGAAGCCGAACATCATCAAGGCGAATGTTGCGAAATCAAAAATTGAACTTGCCAGACCGAAGATGATCATGAACTTACGAATGAATTCGATGCGCCAGTGTGAAGGCTTTGCGGTTTGTTCGATGTCAACGTTGTCGCTAGGAATCGTGAGCTGACTCGAGTCATACATGAGGTCTTGAAGCAGCACCTGATTCGGTGCCATCGGAAGGAACGGCAGAATCACCGAACCGATTGCCGCGCTGATCATGTTGCCGAAGTCACTCGAGGTTTGCATCAGCACATACTTCATCGTGTTGTTGAAAACGCGTCGACCCTGACGAACACCGGTGGCGAGCACACCGAGGTCTTTTTCGAGCAACACGACATCGGCCGCGTCCTTGGCGACATCGGTTGCCGAGTCGACCGAGATGCCAACGTCTGCATCGTGCAGCGCGATTGCGTCGTTCACGCCATCGCCCAAGAAACCAACCGAGTTTCCGCCCGCACGAATCGCACGAAGGATGCGCGCCTTCTGCTCTGGCGAAACGCGGGCGAACACGGTGGTGTGCTTCACGGCTTCGGCGAGGGCAGCATCGTCGAGGGCCTCGATCTGGGTTCCGGTGAGTGAACCGAGCACATTGATGCCCACTCGCGAGCAGACTGTAGCCGCCACCTCTGCCGAGTCACCGGTGGCGATCTTCACCTCGATGCCAAGGGCAGCCAGTGCCTCGAGCGAGGTCTGAACGTCGACCTTGATCGGGTCGGCAAAGCTCAGGTAGCCCTGAAGCTCAAGACCCGATTCGTCGGCAGGGGCGAGGTGCGAGCTCTTGGTGAGGGGCTTGCTAGCAACGGCAATGACCCTGGCCCCCTGCAGATAGAGAGCCTGCAACTGTTCTTTCTGCGCCTGGGTCACCCCAACGCAGCGGGCCATCAGGTCTTCGGGCGACCCCTTCGAGACCAGCAGCGAGGCGCCCTTCAAAGTCACCAGGCTCGAGGCAATGCGGCGGTTGTGGTCAAAGGCAAGCGAATCTTGTCGAGCCGCAGATCGGTCAAAGACGGTGGCCGCATCGGCTGCGCTCCACAGCGCGGCATCGAGTGGGTTCATGCCAGCAGTAGTTTGCAGTGCCTGCGAGTAGTCGACGTCGCTGGCGAGCATGCCGAGCAGTCGAACATCCAAGTCGCCGAACTGCACTGGTTTGTCGAACGCGACCGCGCCGGCGGTAAGCGTGCCGGTCTTGTCGGTCATCAGCACGTCTAGGTCGCCGAGGTCTTCGATCGAAACCAACCGTTTGATAAGAACGCCAGACTTCGCCAGCTGCTTCGAGCCCATCGCCATCGCGGTGCTGACAACGGCAGGCAACAACTGTGGTGTCATGCCAACGGCAAGTGCGAGAGCAAAAAGAATCGCTTCGATCACGTTTCGACCGAGCAGTGCGTTGACACCAATGATTAGCACGGCCTGCACGATTGCGATGCGCAGCAAGAACACGCTGTAACGACGAAGGCCCTTTTGAAAATCAGTTTCAGGAACGCGGTCGGCAAGTCTCGCCGCAATAACCCCGAATTCGGTTTCACTTCCGGTGCGCACGACAACACCGGTGGCGGTTCCCGCGCGCACCACAGTGCCCATCAGCGCACTGTTGATTGCCACATCGGTTGAGTTCGCATCCTTGTCGACCGGCATCGATTCACCCGTAATGATGCTTTCGTCACACTCGAGGTCGCTGGTTTGAATCAGTCGCAAATCAGCTGGGATGATCGACCCGACCGCGAGGCGAACAACATCTCCAGGCACCAACCTGCTGACATCGAGTTGCATGGGGCTGCCGTCTCGAAGCACGGTCGCGTGGCGGGTTGCTCGACTCTTCAGATCTTCGCTGGCGCGCTCTGCGCGGTACTCCGTGCTCAGGCTCAGGGTGACCGACATAGCAAGAATGAAGCCGAGCGTGGTTGCGTTCGCGGCGTCACCGAGAACTCCTGAAAGGGCCCCGGCGCCAGCTAGCAAAATCAGAATCGGGTTCTTGAACTGGCGAAGCAGCAGGCCGAAGATGGTGAGCTTCTTGGTCTTGATCTCGTTTGGGCCATACTCGGCCAGTCGATCATGGGCTTCGGCACTGGTGAGCCCTGTGGCCTGCGCTTCGAGTTTGGTCAGTGCATCCTCGGGGGTCAGCCCGGCAAGCTCAGCAAGTTTCAGCACGCTCTTAGGCTAGTCGTGCGTGGCGGTTGCCTCTTTTCAACAGGCACCGGTTTAGATTGCAGTATGAAAATTCGTGCGAGAGCTACGGCGTTATCTGTAGCGATTGTTGTCATTGTTTCAACAGTAAGTGCCACGATTGGTGTCGCGACGGCTTCTAGTAACAGCGTCCTCGTCTGCTCGGATATCAAAACTAAGGTGCTGAAACTCGCTAATTCAAATAAGTGTTCACCAGGGTCAATCGCCATCAGTTTGGGTCTGCCTTTCCAGCCCTCGCCTGTCCCTACGCCAACTTCCACGACAATCTTTATTAATAGCGAAGTCGCCAAATACTTGTCCGCGTATGACTCAACGGGTAAGAATCTAGGCCCAGTGTTAGCGGTTGGGGATATAAACGCTGACTACGTCTCGGTATTGGTTGGCCAACATCAGCTCATATATGAACAAAGCACCGGCAAGGTTGGCGGACAGGACGAGCTGACGTATTTGAATTCGACGTGTACTGGCCAAGGCTATGTAGGGATAGACCCTAACCTGCTAGGAACACCGATACCCAAGGAATTCGTGAGATTGCCAAATGAGCGCGGAGTACATATTGTGAGCTTCAACGCAACATACACCGCTACTCAGCAGTCGATCGGCACCTTTATAGGTGCTGGTGGCAGGCCCTATTACCATGCTTCAACCCTGGACCCATCTACATTGCAGTGCTCCAGTTGGGAAGCTATGTGGCCTGGAACATATTCAGGTCAAAACGGTGATGTTTACACACCGAACCCATCAACTTATTTCGGAGTAGCAACCTTCACTGACTTTTATACAGATGCGGTGGGGCCAATAACCGTTCGGTAATGAGATCGAGTGCTAACTGCTAGCCACCCCATTAGCCTTGTAGCAATGTTGAACCGAATCGCGCGCGCTGGCTATGACTTCTTGTCGCTGCCAGTGATGGCTCGCATCTCGGATGGCCTGCTAACTCGCAGATTCACCCGTCTATCTCAGGCCGCAACCCGCAGGGCCGAGCTGGCTGGTGCCTGGCCAAAGATCACGGTTGTCGTGCCGGTCTATAACGTAGAGCGCTACCTCGAACTGTGCCTGCTCAGCCTTAGCGCCCAGCAATACCCGTACCTCGAGGT
>CAITNA010000175.1 GCA_903893675.1 uncultured Micrococcales bacterium | reverse complement strand
CGCGCATAGTCGAAATCAGGTGCTCGGTTGGGCGCTTGAGCTTGGCACCGGCCGAGGCCACGAAGTCTGAGTGCAGCGCCATGGTCTTCACAACCGCCGGGATGCTCGCCCCAGTGGCCAAGTAGGTGGTGGTCATCGCGGTGACGATTGAGCTCGATGGGTTGTCGCTGACATAGCGCCTCGCCATGCGAAGCGAGAAGGCCTTTGCGGTCTCTGGCGCTTGGGTCAGGTATTTCACCAATCCACGAGCCGTCGCATAAATCTGGTCTGGGGTTCTACCGGGGTTCGGGTCGGTCCAGCCGAGCACTTTTACCTGACCCTGCCAGTGGCGATTCGGGTCGGCGAAGTTTTGCATGTTCACGTTGTCGAACGAGATGCCAGAGAAAACGCGAGCGGCGTTGACAACATCATCCTGGGTGTATGGGGTTGCAGTTGTCACGGTAAACAACTCGAGGATCTCTCGCCCGTAATTCTCGTTCGGGTGGTTTCGCTCATTCGAGTAGCCGTTGAGAAAGGTAAGCATCGCTGGGTGAAGAGCTGTCGCGTAAAGCAGGTCGGTGTAGTTTCCGAGAGCGTTCGCGCGAATCGCATCGCGGTCATAACTCAGGCGTTTCGCCTGATCGTTATAAAGAGGTGTCGGCACGAGGTCTTGCAGAAACTCGACCAGGGTTTCATAAACCTGGCGCGAAGATGCAAAGCGGCGATAAATAGTGGTTAGTGCAAGCTCATCCGAGACTTTGCTGTTATTGATCGAGAAGGGCAACGTGTGTTCGATGTCATACTGCGAAAGATTCAGCGCACGAAACTGTCCGAGGATTGCCTTGGTGAACTTTGCCTCGGCCTTAGTCGGGCTGAGCTGATCGTCGAGCCACTTGTCGAGCCCGAGCTTGCTCAGGTCTGCACGAGACGCCTTGGTCGCACCATAAGTGAGCTTTGCCAGAACGGCATTCTGCACACTCGCGCTTACGACCATCGGCTAACTAACTACCTTGGGTCGATCTCGGCCTGAACTTCGGCGATGTATTCGAGCGCGGTCTTGCCTGGCTTGCCGGTGAATGTGCTCTCGTCGTAGGTGCCGTGAAGGCCCGGCGGCAGGGTGACCTTGAAGCCTTCGGCTCGGGCGCCGAGTGCGGTCGAGCGTACGCAGTTCTCGCTTTGGCAACCGACCAGCTCGAGCTCGTCGATGCCGGCAGCACGCAAGCGGTCTGCCAAGTCTGGGTTGGTCTCGAAGGTGTCTTTGGTGGTCTTGTTGACCAGCCACTCGTCGCCAACTGGCTCAATCATTACTGGCCAGAATGGAGCACCCGGTGCATCGAGCTCACCTTCGGGTGCATCGTTCTGCACGTGCACGATGAACTCGCCGTTGGCTCGCGCCTCGTCGACTCGCTTCTGGATTCGCGCAAGCAGCGCATCCGAGTCGGCAACCTGCCAGTCGCCGGTGAAGCCCCATTTTTGAACGTCAATAACCATTAGTGCTTTGCTCATGGTTCGAGCCTAGACCCGCAGCCGTGCGGCCGCTGCTAGCCTGCTGAAATGCAGCTCAAGTTCACTGGCGACATCTTCGAGTGGCGAGGCCCTGCCCCGTTTTACTTCGTTCGGGTCGCGGATGCACCTGCCGCCAAGATTCGCGCGGTTGCGGCCCAGGTCACTTATGGCTGGGGCGTGATCCCGTGCGAGGTGCGAATCGGCAAGACAAGTTTCACCACCTCGCTCTTCCCCAAGGATGGCGGCTACCTGGTTCCGATCAAGAACGTGGTTCGCGTTCCAGAAAAGCTCGAAGTTGGACAGCAGGTAACAATCACGTTGCTAATCAATGTGAATTGAGTTTCTGCTTCTGCAGCGGTGAATGTTGCTGGCAGAATTAGCCAAACGCGAGAATCGGGGCCCAATGAAGTCCAAGATGCTCGCGGCCGTGTTCGGATTGCTGCTGTCGGTCATCCCAGCGGTTTCGGGTGCAGACGCTTCGGTGCTTTTGCCAGACACCCGCGCGGCAATCGTCGTTGACTTCACTCACGGCGCTCCTCGAGTAAACAGCTCGACGATGTATGCGGCGACTATTCGCAGGGCTAATCTCGCAGCTGCGAAACAAAGCCTCGTTTTCGTAACGCCCGACTACACCTATAAACCTCTTCTCGTCTCGAGTCGTCAGCACTCGACCATCACCCCGGCAACCGGCAACCGTTGGGCATATACCCAAATTCGCTCGGATGAGGCGAACGCACTTGGCTTTGACGGCACCGGCATCAAAGTGGCGTTTATCGACAGTGGAATCGAACCAGGCTCGCCTGGCCGCGTGCTTGAAGACAAGTTGATTGCCAGCGCAGATTTCGTGGGCGACGTTCCTGGGCCAGCCTTCCACGGCACTTTCACCTCTGGGGTGGTTGCCGGTGCCGTTGACACTGAATCAGGTGCCGGAGGAATTGCCAGAGGCTCGTCGATTCTGAGTGCACGCGTTTGTGCAAACTATCCCGTTGAATGCCCAGGGGTGGCGCTAGACAAGGGCTTGGCGTGGGCGATTAGTCAGCACGCCGATGTCATCAACATGAGCCTTGGCACCCAGTTCAACGGCGACAGTGGCCTTGCTGCGATGATCTCCTGGGCAACCACGCACAACATTTCTGTAGTCGGCGCAGCTGGCAACGACGGATGCAGTGCCGAGAGTGCGGGAGGTGTTCTGCAGAACCCGTGGAACAACAACTGCAACAATCGCCCTGACGAGTCCTATCCTGGCGCTTTCAAGATTCCAGGGCTTATCGAAGTCGGAGCACTCGATCGAACAATGGCCAGAGCTGACTTCTCGAGTTGGGGCCCGAGCCTCGACATCATGGCGCCGGGCGTTGAAGTAATGACTGCCGGACCAGTCGACTTTGAATTCGAACAGGGAACGTCATTGGCCGCGCCGATGGTGGCGGGCGTGGTCGCACTAATCAAACAGGCAACGCCAACTCTCAGCCCGCAACAAATTCAGGCAGTTCTGCAGGCAAGCGCTCAGCCCGTGATTGAGACGAAACCAAACGTTTGGCACGCGTGCACCTACGATTACGGGGCCGGGCAATGGACCTGCGATTATGCGACGCCTTCGATCCTGCCCCAGGCTGACTTCACGGCCGCGGGTTGCATTGACGCAGTGGCCGCCATCCACCTCGCTCAGCAGGTCGTCGCCAGTTCGTTGAGAACGGCACCTACAATCACAACACTTTCATCGGGTACGACCGAATCGAGCGCCCAGGTGAGTTGGGGCGCAGTGGCCGGAGCCACTGATTACTCGGTCTTGGTAAACCAAAAAGTGGTTGCAACCACAACCGCACCCACGACGACGGTCACCTTGAGCGGATTGGTGAGTGGTTCTTCCGGTGCAGTTCAGATCAGAGCAAATGGTGGAAGTTCGTCGGGAACACTGACCTTGCCCGCTTTGCTTCAGACCTATGACAAAGACTTCAGCGCGATGCCAACGGTTGTGAACAGATCCGTCAGGGATGGAAACTTCACGCTCACGCTTTCAGCTCCACAGGCGACGCCTCTTCCTTGGAGTGGAGTCGTCGGAGCTGCCATTCTCAGCGATGGTCAAGGCGTAAGTTGTCGCACAAGCGTTTCATCACTCTCATCGGTTGACTGCGGTACATATGTTTCTTCAGCCAACCTCACCGCACAGTTTGCTTGGGTAACGCCAGAAGGAAGCATCGGCGCGCTCTCGACTCCATTCAGTGTTGGCTACAGCAATGGGCAAACGTCAAACCAACAGAACCTAACCATCACCGACAACCACGATCAATCTGCAACGCTCGGCTTTACTTATCCGCAGCTGAGTGCCACCGGCTATAACTACCAGCTGTCGCCATACACGTCTGGATGGGTTTGGACTGCGAGTCCGTCAGTGACTCTCACGAACCTCAACTACGGGCAGCAGTACAGCGCAGTGGTTTGTCGAGCAGTCGCAGTCGGGAATACCAACGGATCCGATTGCGTCTCTGATCGATATGCAGTCTTCATGCCTGCGCCTTTGGGAGCGCCTACAAATTTGTTGGTCACCGCAAGCTCAACCACTCGAATCGATTTCTCAGTCACGCTGCCTGCTAACACTTGGGGATACAACGTCTATCGATCTGATGGTCGTTCCTTCGGTGGTGGTGGTTCGACCTTCTCGGATGTTGACTTATCTGGCGCTTTGGCTGGCAGAACTTTCCGCTATCGCGTGTTCCCATATCGCTACTTCGGCGGAAGCACATTCATGCAGTACGGCAGCCCCTCGACTTGGTTCAGTGCCACTTTCGCCGGCGTGGTAGCCCCGTCCCCAACTCCAACACCGACACCAAGCGCCTCAAGCACTCCCACACCGACGCCAACTCCTTCACCGTCGCAGACATTCCAGGCACCAGCGCCTCCTCCGCCACCACCGCCGGCAATGACCCCGCCGAGTGCCTCGCCAACTCCAACTCCGACACCAACCCCGACGGCCTCGGCGAGTGTGACGCCTACCCCCACTCCGACCCCGACACCATCGGTGAAGCCAACGACTGCGGCTAAGAAGCCTTACGCCTTGCCATCACTGCCGGGGAGCATCAAGGCGGGAACAACTTTCAACATCGCAACTGGCAATACCTCTTCTTCAATCGCAAAGCTGAGCATGTCGCTAACAGGATCGAAAAACTGCGTGCTGGTCGCAAACTCTTCCGGTGGCTATGTGAAGAGCTACACAGTCAAAGCCACGGCATATTCGAGCACGGGTTGCGACCTGACAGCGCGTGCGACCGTTGCAAGCAGCAATAAGAGTTGGGTTAGCTCGTCAGAAACAGTTCACATTCGAATTGTGAAGTAGCGCTAATCGCCCTCGACGACATCGCCTTCGCCTTCGACAACGAAGGTCCACTTCTTGCCAACGCTTTCGTGCGGTTCGAAGGCATCCTTGAATAGGCGACGCGCTTCGGCCTCGTCAATCTCTTGATACCAGTCGCCTTTGACGCGATAGGTCCATAGGTTTGCCTCGAGGTCGGGATGCCAGCGACGTTTGTATTTGTTGAACACCCAGGTCGATGAAGGATCAGCCTCGGCGTTGGTCTTGAACAGTTGATAGGCCTGCTGCGGTTCATCAGGGTATTTGAACCAGCGCGGCACACCGCGGTTGCCCCACTCGGCCATGACGCCGATGCTCTCGACCCCCTCGGGATGCGCGATTGACGCCGCGTTTTCTCGCGCCTTGTTGTTCAGCTCGTCGAGCTGTTGCCCCAGGTCCTGAGGCTCGTTTTTCTCAGTCATACGCGCAGGTTAAACCCACCCTCCGACATCGCCAGAACGAGGGTTACCGGCGTTTAGTCGATTGACGCTTTGACTCACTCTCGTATTTGGCGGTACCAGGGAAGCCGTCTAGGAAAAGTCGGAAAGGGGTTTGTGAGCCCTTAGGGAAAACCGAGCGCACCTGGGTACCGACGAGCTCTTGATATTCAGGAGCCGCCATCGGCTCGAAGCCCCAACGATTCTTGTCGCCTGACATGCGGTTTCCGTTTTGCCAAGAATTTGGTTCGATGCGATAGACGCCGCGAACAATTCCTGAAGCGACTGCAAGCGCAATCTGGGCCTTTGCTCGAGGTTGAACGCCGATCTTCCAAAAGCCATGCGTGATATCTGCAACGGCGTCATCTTTCATGCCTTTAACCCAAAGTCGGTTGACCTTGAAGATGACGGTCGGCTCCTGAATTGCTGGTGTGGGAGGCGCAGCAAGTTCAGCGATTAGGTCGCTCAAAAGCATGGCCCCCGATTGGCTAGATCCATGGCCGGCTGCGAGATTGGTGAGCTCCATACCAGCAAGTTTGAGCGCGTCGATTGCACCCTGCTCAACAGCGAAGGCCTCTTTGTCAGTCTTGATGCCAGTGCGAATAAAGTAATGCGTTACTTCGTGGCCGCGCTCTTCAATAGCGCGAATGCGATCGAGTTTTGCCGTGTGGACTTCCTTGGATTCCTTAGCTTCCTTGGCGTGAGCGAGGATGCGGTCACCAGTTCCCTTGCCGACATAAAAGACTTCACGATTTCGAGGATCGACTAGGGCGTAAACGTAAATACCGAGTTGCTCTTTAACCTCTATAAGCAGAGCTTTAGGGTTCTTTTTCGAAACTGATTTCATCGTTGCGTCCTTTCTAGTCAATTAGGAATTCAGCGAAGGCACTGATTTCTCGGGATTCGCTGTCATCAAATTCATAAATAATTCTTGGGTTAACCTCACGAATTGTTAGGCCATCCAGCAACATCCCGGTCGGATCAACGAGAGGTTGCCACTCGCCCTTCTCTCGAAGCCAAATTTGACCTATGGCGCTGTAGGCCAAGTAATCAATCTCAAGGTCGTTGGAAGTCAAAACGAAAATCTCTTCATTGCACGGATTGAACCCACCAGTTTCCTCCATTTCGAACCAAAGTCGTTTCTCTAAGACTTCTGCCGGAACTGGAATCTGTAGATAGGAGGCCCAGACTCCGTCTTGGTCGCAAAATGGCCTAATCCAGTAGAGACGGTTTTCTAAGGATAAGAAGTGCCCTTGTCTCTGATATCTGTCAAAAATGAATTCTTGGGGCGCACCGAGCTGTCGAGTGTGCGTGCGTTCCGCTGTGACGATTGACACCCGACCCCCGATAGCTGGGCTTGATCCAACTGATTCAATAAAAACGGCGATGGCTGGAATGTGGACAATTTCGTTCTCGCCGGCATGAATCTCAGCGACTACCAGCGGACCTACTTGACCTTGCACAAGCTCGCCGTCTGCATTGATTTCGTCGATGAATGAGAAAGGTTTGGAAAAGTCGATCATCAGCCTGCCCCCTTATCAACCGCTCGGTTCAAATTCACTCTAGGGTCACCCTGCGACATTGAGCGTGCAGGGGCAGAGGTTAGGTGCTCCGTGGGGACAATAAAAAAGACCCAACCTCGTGAGAAGTGTTGGGTCTTTCGTGCGCCCCCCGGGACTTGAACCCGGAACCCACTGATTAAGAGTCAGTTGCTCTGCCGATTGAGCTAGAGGCGCGTGTTGGCTAACAGCACAACAAGCGTCAAGAATAGCAGGTTTCAGGGGTGTCGCGCGAGCGAGCCGGCAATCCTGGCGATGGCCTCCTGCCTAGACTGGGGCCGTGAACTCACCCCTTTCTTCGATGTCTGCGCGCCGCCAGGTCGCCCTGCTGAAAGGCCTCGCAGGGCCGCTCTTGGCTTCATACGGGATGCGCGGGGCCGAGCTAAGCCTGCTGAACCACGGCTTCAACACCTCGTTCAAGGTGATTCACAAGGGCAAGAAGTTTGCCCTCAGGATCAACATGAACTCGGTCAAGTCGCACGAGGGCGTGCTTGCTGAGGTGCAGCTCGTGAGGTTCTTGGCAGAGCGTGGTTTTCCCTGCCCACGACCAGTGGCGCTAAACAGCGGTGAGTTCGTAGGGCGAGTTTTCGTGGAACCGCTGGGCGGCGAAGTCGACGCCGTTCTCTTCGAATGGCTGCCGGGCAGCGCACTGGCTGACAAGCCATCTGAGGCTAAATGGTTCGAGGCCGGTCGCTTGATGGCCGAGTTGCACGGGCATACCAAGAACTGGCAACCGAAAGCCCCTGCCGCTTTGCCAGAGGTCGACGATGCCCTGATGGGTGCCGAGTTTCGAATCGGCACCTCAACCCACGAGGCCATAACCGACGAACTGCGTGAGCTAAGTGCAGATCTGATTGCCCAGACCGACAAGTTCTTCAAGAAGCAGCGCGAGCAGAGACCGCCGCGTCTGGTTCACACCGATATGCACGGCTACAACCTGATGAGCAACCGCGGAAAGATTTCGGTGTTTGACTTCGACGACGCCGGCATGGGTTATGAAGTTCAAGACCTTGCCAATTCGGTCTTCTACATGCGCGACGAGCCAAAATTCGAGAGCGCACTTCGCGATGGCTATGGGTCGGCAGCGACCCTGCCGGCTTCGACCGAGCTTGAGTTCGAGCAGCTGCTCGCCGCGCGCACCGTTCTGCTGTTGAACGACCTTTTGAATTCAAAAAACGCAGAGTTCTATGCGCTCGTGCCTGAATACTCTGGCAAAGTGCTGTGGCGGTTGAAGAACCTGCGCGACACAGGCCGGTTCGAACTCGCAGCTGAGTAAACTCTGGAATTAGAGGGCCGCGGCCCGAACATCCTTGGAGGCAAAAATGACTGAAACCCGTCTCGAAACCGGCTCAAAGGCCCCAGCATTCAAGATCCCTAACCAGGATGGCGAACTCGTCTCATTGGCCGAACTCAAAGGCCAGCGAGTCATTTTGTACTTCTACCCTGCGGCCCTGACCCCTGGCTGCACCAAGGAAGCCTGCGACTTCAACGACGCCCTCACCCCTTTCAAGAAGGCCGGCTACACCGTGCTCGGCGTCTCGCCTGACGCCCAGGCCAAGCTGGTCAAGTTCCGCAAGGAAGAGAAGCTGAAGTTCGACCTGCTCAGCGACGAATCACTGAAGACCCACAAGGCCTACGGCGCCTATGGCAAGAAGTCGATGTATGGCCGCGAGTATGAAGGCGTGCTGCGCTCGACCTTCGTGATTGATGAAAAGGGCAAGATTGCCCACGCGCTCTACAACGTCAAGGCCACCGGCCACGTTGCTGCGCTTCGCAAACTGCTCGAGGTTTAACTCGGATGCCGGAACCGCGGCAATCACGTCTATTCGAGGTCTACCTTTTCGCCGGTCGCGTCAATGACCTCGCGCGAGAACAACGCATAGAGACCTACGAGTGATGAACCGATCAGCCAAAGGCCGATTACCTTGCCCAAGAAGTCGCCACTGAATGAGTTGATGGCGAACGCAATCTGAATGATTTGCCAGTAGACCGCGGCACTTCTCGCCCAGCGCTTTAGATTGATCAGCTGTCGTGCGACGAAGAATCCGAATAGTGCCGAAGCAAGAAAAATTGCGTCGATTGAAATGTAGCCACCGACACCGATTGCAAAGATTTTTGGTCGGGAGATTGCATCCATGATTGTGCCGGCAATAAACACCGCAGCTGAAAAAGTTGCACCGAGCGATTCGAGGAGCAAAACAGCTACTGCTACTTGGTGCTTTTTAGCAAGGG